>NZ_JBIQNC010000152.1:0-6277 GCF_044462705.1 Xenophilus sp. | reverse complement strand
AGTAACTGCTTGTTAACATTTGTGTCCTCACCCTCCAACCCGATGAAGCCGAGCCCGTGCTGAAGTACCTGCTGCCCCGTCAACTCGCGGCGCCCTCGGCCAGCGCCGACGAAGCCCATCCGCATGCCGACGCCCTCGGGCGCGCCTTCGAGGGCTCCTTCGGGATGATCCGCTCGGCGGCGTGGTGGTCCATCCCCATCAGCCTGTCGGGCCTGCTGCCGTCGATCTTCCTGCTGCAGGTGTATGACCGGGTGATCTACCGCAACGGCACCTCCACGCTGTGGGCGCTGGTCAGCGGCATCCTGTGCTTCCTGGCGATCGAGTTCTGGCTGCGCACGCGCCGCTCGCGCCTGCTGCGCGACGCCGGCGCCACCATCGACCACGAGGTGTCCAACGCGCTGATGCGCTCGATGCTGCAGCGCCCGCTGCGCGCGCTGGAGGCGCGCCCCGCCTCCATGTGGTTCCTGCTGTTCCGCGACGTCGGCTCGGTGCGCGGCACCATCACCGGCGGGCTGGCGCAGTCGATCTTCGACCTGCCGATGGCGATCTTCGCGCTGGTGGTGATCGGCATCGTGGCGCTGCCGGTGCTGCCGGTGGTGATGGTCTTCCTCGGGGTGATGTCCTTCCTGGCCTGGTGGTGGGCCGACGAGGTGCGCGCCGGCCGCGTCGAGGAGGCGCAGCGCAGCCGCGGCCTGGAGCGCATGACGGCGGAGATCTGCAACGCCCGCGAGACGCTCAAGACGCAGGCCAACGACGGCCCGACGCTCGCGCGCTGGCGCGAGACCTACGATGCCTGGCTGGCCGAGAGCTTCCGCAAGAACGGCGAGATCGAGCGCGCGCGCGACGGCACCACGGTGCTGCTGACCATCTTCTCCACGGTGGTCATCACCGTCGGCGCCGTCGCCGTGATGCAGCAGTGGATGACGGTGGGCGGCCTGGTGGCCTCCAACATGCTGGCGCTCAAGGCGCTGCAGCCGGTGGCGGGGCTGGTGTCGAACTGGCGCGCGCTGGCCATCGCCTCCGAGGCGGCCAAGCGCCTGGAGAAGGTGCTGGGCGAGCCGGTGGAGAAGCCGCCGCTGGCGGTGCAGCTGCCGCAGCCGCGCGGCCTGCTCACCCTGCGCGGCATGGGCTTCGGTTTCAGCCCCGAGCTGGCGCCGGTGCTGGAGGACGTCGACCTGAGCATCGGCCCGGGCGGGCTGCATGCCATCGTCGGGCGCAACGGCGCCGGCAAGTCCACGCTGGTCAAGCTGCTGTCGGGGCTGTACGCGCCCACGCGCGGCACGGTGGAGATCGGCGAGTACGACCTCTCGCAGTTCGGCCGCGCCGAGCTGGCGAACTGGATCAGCTACCTGCCTCAGGAGGTGTACTGGTTCGCCGGCGAGCTGATGGACACGCTGCGCCGCTGCGCGCCCGGCCAGAACGACGAGCAGATCGTCGGCGCCTGCCGGCTGGCCGGCGCGCACGAGTTCATCTCGCGCCTGCCCGACGGCTACCGCACGCGCGTGGGCGAAGGCGGCACCGGCCTGTCGGTGGGCGAGCGGCGCAAGCTGGCGCTGGCGCTGAGCTTCCTGCGCAACCCCTCGGTGCTGATCCTGGACGAGCCGAGCAACGACCTGGACATCGCCAGCGAGCGGGCGCTGCTGGCCACGCTGCTGGCGGTGGCGCGCACGCGCACGGTGATCGTCGTCACCCATTCGCTGCGCATGGTGTCGGCCGCCAGCCACGTCTACCACGTGACGGGCCGCGGCGGCATCGAGCAGGGGCCGGCCTCGGTCATGGTGCCGCGGCTGTTCGGCGTGAAGAAGGCCACCGCCGTGGTCGAGGAGGAAGGCGCGCCGCAGGCCAGGCCCGAGATGGCCCCGGTGGCCGTGCGCGCGGCCTGAGGCGCCCGGCCCCGCATCCGCCTGGAGAGAAACGAAGCGATGAAGAACGACCTGCCCCAGATCCTGCAGCAGATCGCCGGCCAGGCGCCGCCGGCGCCGGCGCCGCGCCGCTCGCGCCGCCGCTGGCTGCTCGGCGGCGCGGTCGCGCTGCTGGCCGCGATCGCGCTGGGCTATCCCATGGAGACGGTGGTGGTGGCGTCCGGCCGGGTCATTCCCTCCGACCGGGTCAAGTCCATCCAGCACCTGGAAGGCGGCATCGTGCGCGCCGTGGCGGTGCGCGAGGGCCAGCTGGTGCGCCAGGGCCAGCCGCTGGTGGAGATCGACCTGGGCGGCAGCAGCCTCAACCTGGAGGAGCTGACCGCACGGCACGCCGCCATGCAGGCCACGCGCGTGCGCCTGGGCGCCGAAAGCCGCGGCGAGCCGCTGGCGCGCGAGCGCTTCGCCGAAGGCACGGACGAATCCGTGCTGCGCGGCGAGATGGGCGCCTACGAGGCGCGCGCGCTGGAGCAGCGCGGCGTGATGGCCGCCGCCGTCGCCAGCCTGGAGCAGGCGCGCAGCCGCCAGATGGAGCAGCACGCCAAGATCGCCGGGCTGAACGAGCGCCTCGCGCTCATGCAGGCCGAGCTGAAGATTTCCGAGCAGTTGCTCAGCGAGAAGCTGATCGGCCAGCTCGAAGTGCTGGAGAAGCGGCGCCAGGCCGAGAGCGCGCGCGCCGAGCTGGCGGTGGCGCGCCAGGGGCTGGTCTCGGCCACCGCCGCCATCGGCGAGGCGCAGGCCAAGATGGCCGAGGCCGAGGGCAGCTTCCGCCGCCGCGCCTCGGACGAGCTGGCCACGGTGGAGCGCCAGCTCTCCAGCCTGGCCGAGGACCTGGCGCGCGCGCGCACGCAGCGCTCGCGCACCGTGGTCACGGCGCCGGCCGACGGCATCGTCAAGGGCCTGCGCAGCGCCAGCCCCGGCTGGGTGGTCAAGCCCGGCGAGACCATTCTGGAGGTCGTGCCCGACGAGGACGAGGTGATGGTCGAGGCGCGGCTGAGCCCCAACGACCGCGGCTTCGTGCACGCCGGCCAGCCGGCGCGCGTGAAGATCACCGCCTACGACTTCCTGCGCTACGGCACGGTGGACGGCAAGGTGGTGCTGGTCGCCGCCGACGCCGACCGCGACGCCACCCTGCCCACCGCGCCGCCCTACTACCGGCTGCTGGTGAACACGAAACAGTCGCACGTCGGCAGGCCCGAGAACCGCATCACCGCCGGCATGGAGGCCGAGGTGGACCTGCTCGTGGGCACCGATCCCTTCATCTGGTACATGCTGCGGCCGGTGCTGAAGCTGCAGCGCGAAGCCTTTCGCGAGCCATGATCCGTCGCATCCTCCCCGGCACCCTGCTCGCCCTGGCGGCGATGGCCGACGCCGCCTCGGCCGCCGCGCCCGCCGCGCTGCCCGGCGCGGCGCTGACGCCGGCGCGCCGCCTCGCGGCCCCGTCGCTGGGCGCCAACGGCTATGCCGCGCGCGTGAAAGAGGCGCTTCGCACGCTGGCGCACGACCATCCCGAAGTGCTGTCCGCGCAGGCCGCCGCGGCCACCAGCGGCTTCGAGGTGGAATCCGCCAAGCAGGCGCGCTACCCGCGCTTCAAGGTCGGCAGCGCCTCGGGCAGCTACGACAGCGGCGCCGAAGGCGCCTCCTCCCGGAGCTACCAGCTCATCACCGCCGAGGCGCGGATGAGCCTGATCGACGGCGGCGCCATCAGCGCGCGCGTGCGCGCCGCCGAGGCGGGCAGCCGGGCGCAGGACGAGGCGCTGTTCTCCACCTCGCAGAAGGTGGTGCTGGACGCCCTCACCGCTTACCTGCAGGTGCAGCGCTTCGACCTGCAGCGCGAGGTCGCGGCGCGCTCCACGCGCATCGTGGACGAACTCTCGCGCGCCGAGGAGCGGCGCGTGGCGCTGGGCGCCGCCGGCCAGAACGACCTGCGCATGGCCGCCGCGCGGCGCGCCAGCATCGCCGCGCGCGAATCCGACTTCGACGCGCAGCGCGGCGAGGCCATCGCCAAGTTCGAGAGCTACTTCGGCTTCCGGCCCGACCCGCGCCGGCTGCCCGCGCTCGCCGCGCTGCCGGCCTGGGCCGCCGGCAGCCAGGAGGAGGTGCTGCGCCGCGCCGAGAGCCGCAGCACCGAGCTGGCCGAAGGCCGCAGCCGGGTGGAACGCGCCGAGGCGCAGGTCGACCAGCAGGAGGCCAGCCTCTGGCCCACGGTGGAGGCCGTCGTCGTCAAGACCAAGGACCCGCGCGGCGTCTCCCCTTCCGAGCCGACGCGGGCGGCGCTGGAGCTGAACTGGAACTTCGGCAGCGGCTTCGACCGGCAACTGCGCGTGAAGTCGGCGCTGGCGGAGGTGGACAACCAGCAGGCCAAGCTGGAAGGCGCGCGGCGCAGCCTGTTCGAGGCCACGCTGTCGGCCTGGGGCCGCACCCAGGCCGGCCGCGAGCGCGAGCGCCAGCTGCAGGCCGCCGTGCAGGAGTCGGGCGAGGCCTTCCGCGGCCGCCGCCGGCTGCTGGAGTTCGGGCGCGAGACGCTGCCCAACGTGCTCGACGCCCAGCTCGACTACTACACGCTGGTGCAGGACTACATCGACGCCGTGTTCGACCTGCGCATCTCGGAGTTCCGCCTCGCGCGCGCCACCGGCGAGCTGCGCATCGAGAGCGATGGGCCCAGCGCGTGGGTGGACCGCATCTTCGGCCCGGCGCGCGGCCCGCTGCTGGACGGCGACGGCGTGCTGGGCACGGGCTGCATCGCCTCCGCGGCACCCTGCCGCGGCGGGCCGCAGCGCGGCCCCGGCGAAGGCGCCCAGGCACTCGTGCTGCGCGGCGCCCGGCAGCTCGGCCAGCGCTGAGCGCGGGCCGGCCTCTTCAGCCGTCCTCGGGGATGCTCGGCTCGCCGTCGAGGATCTGGTACTTGCGCATCTTCTCCCACAGCACCTTGCGGCTGATGCCCAGGTGCTGCGCGGCGTCCTGGCGGCGCCAGTCGTTGATCTCCAGCGCCTCGATGATGCGGTTGCGCTCCGAGCTGTTCCAGCCCCGCCGGTCGCCGATGGCCTCGGCCTGCGGTGCCGGCCCGTCGGTGCGGATGCGCGCCAGGGCCAGGGCGCGCTCGATGTGCGCGCGGTCCCAGCCGCCGGTCTGGCGCGCGATCACGCCGATGCGCTCGCCCAGGTTGCGCAGCTGGCGCACGTTGCCGGGAAAGGCGGTGGCGGCCACCGCGTCCGTCAGCCAGTGCGGCAGCTCGCCCAGGGCCGGCGCGGCGTCGCCCAGCACCTCGGACAGGATGGAGCGGAACAGCGCCACCTTGTCGGTCTCGCCGCGCTCCTGCAGGTTGGGCACGTACAGCTCGATCACCGCCAGGCGGTAGAACAGGTCGGCGCGGAAGTCGCCGGCCGCCACCATCTCGCGCAGGTTGCGGTTGCTCGCCGCCACCAGCCGGAAGTCCACCCGCACCGGGCTGGCCGAACCCAGGCGCACCACGGCGCGGTCTTCCAGCACCCGCAGCAGCTTGACCTGCTGGTAGCGCGGCAGGTCGCCGATCTCGTCGAGGAACAGGGTGCCGCCGGTGGCCTGCTCGAAGTAGCCCCTGTGCGACGCCACGGCGCCGGTGAACGAGCCCTTGGCGTGGCCGAAGAACAGCGACTCGAACAGCCCGTCGGGGATGGCGCCGCAGTTCACCGCGATGAAGGCGCCCTTGCCGTAGGCCTGGTGGCCGCGGTGCAGCAGCTGCGCCACGCGCTCCTTGCCGACGCCGGTGTCGCCGCGCAGGAGCACGGCATGGTCGCAGTCGGCGAAGGTCTGCACCTCCGACAGCAGCGCTTTCATCGCCTCGGAGTGGGCAACCAGCTCGTCGGGGCCCGGCAGCTCGGCCACGCGCGTGCGCAACTGCCGCACCAGCTTGGCGATCATGGTGCGCAGCTCGGCGCAGGTGAAGTCGTAGGGCAGGACGTGCCGGTAGTCGGGCGGGTAGGAGGCCGAGTCGCGCTCGCGCGAGGCGCTGGCCACCCACACCACCGGCGTGCCCTGCAGCGACTCGGTGGTCAGCGAGAAGCCGCTGCTGTCCATGGCCGACACGCTGATGACGGCCACCGCCGCGCGGCCCGCGTCGCGCTCCATGCCCAGGGCCATGCCGTCGGCGCGCACCACCTCCACGTCGAAGCTCGACATGCAGCGCGCCACGCGCTCGACGATGTCCGCCTTGCCCTCCCAGACGTAGATGTCGAGCTGTTCGAAGGAATCGGGAGATCGCATGGACGCCAACGGGCAGCACCCCGTCAGTACACGAGCTGCGGCTCGCCGCAGGACAGGGATTGATGATGGATGTCACTGTAGCCGAGCTGTACGCCGAGCAGGCCGAGCAGCGGCTG
>NZ_JBIQNC010000151.1:0-12870 GCF_044462705.1 Xenophilus sp. | reverse complement strand
CAGACGCAGCTGATCCTGGGCGCGCCGGCCTGAGCCGGCCCTGCCGCATGGCGCCCGAGCTCGACACGCCCGAACGGCTGCAGCCGCTGCTGGCCGAGCTGCGTTCCATGGAGGACCGCTTCCACGCGGCCTCGCATGCGGCGACGCCGGAAGACTTCGGCCGCATCGTCGCGCCGGACTTCTGGGAGATCGGCGCCTCCGGCCGGCGCTACAGCCGCGACTTCTGCCTGGAGGTGTTGTCGCAGCGCGCCGCCAAGCCGCCGGAGGAGGCGTGGATCACGCGCGACTGGCACGTGCGCGAACTGGGCCCGGACCACTGCCTGTTGACGTACACGCTGGAGCAACCAGGACGTGTCACGCTGCGCAGCACGCGCTGGCGCCGCGCGGGCGAGGGCTGGCAGGCGGTGTTCCACCAGGGCACGGTGGTCCTGCCCTGAAGACAGCGTTCAGCGCAGCCCGCCGCCCTCGGCCTCGAAGTCGCGCTGGATGAGTTCGACCTTGTAGCTGATTGATGTGTGTACACCAATTTTTTAAATACTTATAAATCAACAACTTACGAAATATATGAAGTCTGAGAAGCGCCTGAAATACACCCCCAGCCGCCACAAAATGGCGGCTGAGACTCGATCAAACCATGCGATGATCCATCTCGTTGGCACGATGGAGATGTGGCATGGCAAAACCTCGACTCAAGCCTTCCGGGAAGTGGGAGATAGGGCTCAGGCACCCATCGCTCCCGAACGGGCGCAAATACTTCACCTTCGACACGGAAGCTGAAGCCATTGCCTACGGGCAGCAGTGGAAGCTGATGAAGCACGCGGACATCCCGCCGCCGGCGGAACTGACCGTTCCCACGTCCCCCGGCGAGGGCGTGCGCTTGTCGCGCATTCTTGGCGCGTGGTCGGACAGCGGCTTCGCGGCACCTTCGCAGATCCTCACCCTCAAGACGGTGACGCGCGAGGTGGGGTCGATACGGTTCTCGGATGCCAACTACAAGTGGCTGACCGGCTATCTGCGCACCCTGAAGGTGGACAAGAACCTGTCGCCTGCGTCCATCAAGCATCGCATCCAGGCACTCGGCCGCGCCATCGACGAGTACCTGCGCCATAACGTGGACGTGAAGATCAGCAACCCGGTGAAGTTGCTCCCTAAGGGCTACTCGACCTATTCCGACGTGGATGCCCAGATGGTGCAGGCCAAGGGTGGCAAGGTGAAGGTGAATGTCGCGCGCGATAGGCGCCTCCTGCCAGGGGAGCACGAGAAGATCGTGGCGGTGCTGTCGGGCTATGAGCGGCCGGACCGTGCGCGCGGCCTGGAACTCAAGGGCGGCGATGCGCTGCTGACTCTGTATCTGTTGATCCTGAACACCGGGCTGCGGCTGAGGGAAGCGTACACGCTGACCAGGGGGCAGGTGGACATGGCGAACAAGGTGATTTACGTCCAGGAGACGAAGCAGTGGCGGGGCAAGATTTCTTTTCGGGATGTGCCCATGCGCCCAGAAGTGCACCAGGCGCTTTCCTCATACTTTGCAACGCGGCAGCCCTTTGAGCCTCGCGCACACATCTTCCCGTTCCTCCATGAGGAAGGAATCGAGGATGGGAAAAAGGGCTTGGCGCGGACCAGCCAGCGGCTGTCTTTCCGCTTCAGGATCGCCTTTGAGTACATGGACATCGTGGGCCTCCACGAACACGATTTGAGGCACGAAGCGACTTGCCGGTGGCTGGAGCTGAAGGACGCGGACGGGCGCGATCTGTTCCGTCTGGAGGAACTGAACAAGATCATGGGATGGAAGCCGGGCTCGGTGATGGCCCAGCGCTATGCCAGCTTCAGGGGCGTGGACCTTGCTCAACGGCTTTGGCCAGCAGCGGCACTGGCAGCGGTGGAGGCGTCTGCCGTCGAGGCTTGAGCGGGATGTCCAGGCGCGGGACCGACTTTCTTGCATTGAGATCCTGGCGCCGCTCTTCCGCCTCTTTCCGGGCGCGCTCGGCGATGTAGGCCAGCAGGTCGGCCTTCACGTAGATCCAGCCGCGACCGAATTTCATCCCCGGCAACTCGCCGGTGCGGGTGAGTTCCTCGATGCGCTGCTCGGTGCAGTGCAGCAGTTCGGCGCACTGTTCGGCGTTGATCGTTTCGTCGGTCATGCCGCACCGCCTCGCCGATCGTCAAACAGCGCGAGGCCTGTGCCCGTGTCGTTCTCGACTTGGTGATGCGCGGCGTTTTCGCTGTAGCCCGTGACCTCAGCAAAACGCTTGACGAGCACCCGCTGGTTGGCGCTGCCCATGATGGCCTCCGTTCAACGCAGGCCGTCGGTGCAGGGGGGGACGGCCTTGTCTGAATCGAATTGTCCGAACGGCAGGATGAGCGCGAAACTCGCGTGGGCGTGCATGAGCGCAGACGAGCGTGGAAGGAGAGCCGTGTTTGAGAGCGCGGCCTATGGTGCCGCTGCGGTCTGTATTGCCGCAGGTCCGGCCTTGCGCTTCTTGATCGTGTCTGCGGTTCTCTTCTCGATCTGCCCTCGCCATGTTTCCAGCGCCATGATGTCGGCGAGGAGTTCATCAGGTTCCGGGATGGCGACGCCACCCATGAGCGCTTTGTCGTGCGCATAGTTGGAGCACTTCGCCATGCCCGCATTCACCTGGGCGTAGTCGTCATCTTCGACCACCACACCTACCAGCCGCTGGGTCTCGACACCTTTTCGGAAGCGAAGGATGACCTCACGCAGCAACACCTCCTCGACGGCGCGCTCCCACGCCATGCGCAAACGGAAATAGGCTTCAACGGTCTGTTTCCGGCATTCCTGTTCTTCGCCGTCCTTGTGGAGCTTGGCGATGGTTTGATGGTGGGCCTTCAGGGCACCGATCCGCTTGCTCGCGGTCTTTCCCTCGAACGGGAGATCCGGATCGGCAATCCCAAAACCTTCGGCGCGTCGGATCAGGCTTTGGGTGGCAATTGGGACGCCGGCCAATTTCGCCTCCTCGGCGAGCAGGCACAGGAAATAGATGTCATGGGTGAATACGATGACTTGGCGTTGTGCTGCCTCGATGGCCAGGCGCCTCGCGACACGCTCACGCCGGCGGTGATCGAGGGATGACACTGGATCATCAAACACGATACCGCCCTTGCCCCCGCTCAGTCCCACCTCGGCCAGGAAGGAGCCGATCGCGATTGCGCGTTGTTCTCCCTCGCTCAGGATGTCGCCCGGACTGCGGCTTTGCGGCAGTTCCAGTTTAAGTTTGTGCAGGGCTTTACCCCGGTCCGAACGGCTCTGCAGCGTAACCCGCAGTGTTCCAACGCCCAGCGCCTTGAACTCACGGTTCAGCGCCTCGGCCAGTTCCTTGGACACCACCTTCTCCGCCAGTTCCGATGCCTTCAACGAGATGGCATTGGTCTTCACGGCCGCCAGGCATTTCGTGAGTTTGGCTTGGTGGGCGAGCCGAGCGACGGCCGTGACGACGGCATCCTTGATCTGGCTAAGCCGAACCCGTGCATCCAGTTCCACGAACTGCTTCTGCAAAGCCGCGCGGGCCTTCTCATCCGATGCCTTTTCCAAAGTCTCGGCTTCGGCATTCAGCTTGTTCGCGAGCGCCTGAAGCCGCTCTGCCGGACTGACCAGGGCCTGATCCAGGCTGTCCCACTGGTGCGAGAGCACGGCTGCTTTGATGGCCTCTTGGCGAGCTGTCAGGAGAGGCTCGAATGCCTTGGCATCGGCGGCCAGTTGCGGGTCCAGGGTCTCGATCTCTCCATGCGTCACATCATCAAGGTTCAGTGTCAGCATCTGCGCAATGAATGGTTTGTATTCGGCGTACAAAGCGACACGGCGCGCTTGGGATGTCTTCTCCGCTTCTTGTTGAATGAAGGCTTCGAAGCGCAGCAAGCGGGCGGAACCTTCGGCGAGAGGTTGCTGGCAAAGAGGGCAAGGTGCTTCCGCGCCCAGTTCGGGAAACGCCTTGTCCGGATGGGATTCGACCGCGAACTTGCGGGCTGCATCGAAAAGTTCGCGCCATGCCTCGCCGCCGGTGCCCGGCAGCAAATTCTCACCTTCCTTGAATTGCTTCGCCGCGAGCGCGGCCGCAGCTTGCGCCGTGCGATAGCTGTCCGCCAGACCCTTCATTTTGGCGACAACGGCTTGATCCACCAGCGCGCCTTTGTTGGCCGCATTCGCCGCAATGGCCGCCACGCGACGGGCACGCAAGCGCAGTTGCGTTGCTTTCTCCTTCGGATTGTTCTCTTTCAAGCTCTTGTCCAGGGACGCATGCTGGGCAAGCTCCTCCGGGGTCAACGTGGCGAGGGCATCAATTTCGGCTTGGGTCGTTTTGGCAGAAAGAGACGCGATCAGCTTGCCGACGGGCGTGTCGCCCTGCAGGGGCGCGAACGCGGTGAGATCGGCTGCGGAATGTGCATGCTCAGTCTCTACGGCCGTCTTGAGCTGCTTGCAGACCTTCGCCAGTCCCTCGAACACATCGAGCCCGTAGGGCACATAGGAAAAATCGTCTTCGCTGTCGAGGTACGCGCGAGCGCAGCGCGAGTCGAAAATTGCAAACGATGACAGCGCAGCCGGAGCCGGCTTTCCATGCACCCAGTGTGCATCCTGCGCAACTCCGTCGATGGCAATCTGGAAGATGGCTTCGGGAGTGCCGGCCTTTCCTGCAGGCAGATTGGCGTTCGGATGAATCGGCTCCGTCCGATCTCGCGCACGGCATGCGCGCTTGAGAACGCGCGAGTATCCCGATTTGCCCGAGCCGTTATCACCGTAGATGACTGTCATCCCGGAAGCGCCGAAAGGCAGATGTTGATTCTCGGCAATCGCATTGACATGCCGCATGTTCCTCATGGCATGCAGTTCAACGTGGGTCGTCACCTTGACCGGAGCTGGAATCTGCTCGGCTGTGAGCGGCTGGGGCTTGCGGTCCTTGGGATCCGGGATGCCATGCGCGGCCTTCAGCAACGCGAACAAGTCGTCCTGGTCTTCTATCGTGAGTGTCTGCTTGGCCAGAAGGCGTGCCACGGCATCGCTCTGCCAAGCAGGCAATGCCTTCGTCCAGTCCAGTATTTCCTGCAGTATCGACATGGGTCTCCTCCAGTCGTCGCTGTCTTGCCGTCCAGAAGGCATCCACCTGATCGCGGAATGGGGTAGAGCGACATTCGATGTTTCAAGTAGAAACATTATGGTGTCTCGGCGTACCGCCGTCGGGCTCGCGGGCTACGCCCCGCGTCTCGTGCCGAGTCGCGGCCATCCGGCTTTGATCCCTGACACCTCCGGCCCTTGAGGCCTGCGCGCTGCGCTTGCCAATACAAAAGAGGTGCGTGGTGGGCTGGCTTGCTGGTTCCCTTCATCCTTGCACACCGTTCTCGCGCTCAAGGTCTGCGCGTGCCTTGCACGCTGGCGTCCTGTCGGCCGTCTTCGAACCTGTGACCGCTGCGCTGCGGCGTGCCGGTGCCGGTTCCGGGCAATTCCGCCCGAGCAACCGGAGATCGTCATGAACGACAAATCGCATGTTTCGATGGAACAACACGTCTGCCTGGTCTGCGGCGTGGCTTTCGACACCGGCGCCATCCTGCTGGACAAGCGCCTGCGCGCGAGCATGGAGCGCCACACGACGACGGGCTGGGGCCTGTGCGCCGAACACCAGAAGCTGGCCGACGACGGCTTCGTCGCGCTGGTCGAGTGCGATCCGCAGCGCAGCGGCTCGCCCGGTGGCCGCCTGAAGCCCGAGCAGGCCTATCGCACGGGCCGGCTGGCGCACATCAAGCGCCACGTGTTCGCCCAGGTGTTCAACGTGCCGATCGAGGCCAACCAGGCTTGCGTCTTCGTCGAGCCGGGCGTCATCGAGCAGTTGCAGGCGATGGTGCCGCCGGCGGCGAGCTGATCGTTCACTGAGGCGTCATGCGCCGCGCCCGCTTATCGCGGGCGCGGCGCTTTTTCTTTGCTGCATCTCATGTCGAAGGCGCGGGCCTGCGCGCTGCGCTTGCCTCCAGGGGATCGGCTGGTCAGCCCATCCCCGCCGCGCTGCGCTTGGCGCCCCTTCAAGACCGCCGACCAGGCTGCGCCTGATCGACCTTCGCGCCTGGCGGCGCTGCGCGCTTCGCTTGCGTGGTGTCCGCGCCAACCGCGGTCATTGCCCGTCAGGCCATCTTTCCCGAATCCATCGCCTTTCTCGCGACTGTAGCCCGCGGCCATGTGCCGTCAAGGCGCGCCGGGCCGTGTCCTCGCTGCGCTGCGGGCCGCCCCACACCCGGCGCTTTCTTCCTTGACGGCACATGGCCCCGGTCTCTTTTCGTCGCGGGCGATGAACTCAGGAAAGACGGTGGCAACGAGGCGACCTGGGTCTTTGCGCCGACCCCACCGGAGTCCGAAGAGGGCTCTGAATCTAGGAATCCGGTGGGGGTTCTTCAACAGCCAACTTCATTGGAGAAAGACCATGCAACTCGCTTCCCGTTTCGCACCGCGTTCGCCGGTGCTGCGCTCGGAACATCCCTTGTCGGATGACCAGATCAGGACGGTGGCCCCGTCCATCTTCGCGGAGGCGCCGCACGACAGCCGCTCGCACCGCTACAGCTACATCCCCACCGCCACGGTGCTGCACAAGCTGCGCGGCGAAGGCTTCCAGCCCTTCATGGTGTGCCAGACCCGCGTGCGGCAGGAAGGGCGGCGCGACTTCACCAAGCACATGCTGCGGCTGCGCCATGCCAGCCAGATCAATGGCCGCGAGGCCAACGAAATCATCCTGCTGAACTCGCACGACGGTAGCAGCAGCTACCAGATGCTGGCGGGAATGCTCCGTTTCGTCTGCATGAACGGGCTCGTTTGCGGGGACACCGTGGCGGACGTGCGCGTGCCCCACAAGGGCGACGTGGCGGACCACGTGATCGAGGGCGCCTATGAGGTGCTGGATGGCTTCGGACAGGCGCAGGCATCGCGCGATGCCATGCGGGCCATCACGCTGGATGGCGGCGAAGCCGAAGTGTTCGCGCGTGCCGCGCTGGCCCTCAAGTACGACGACCCCGCCAAGCCCGCACCCATCACCGAGGCGCAGGTGCTGGCCCCGCGCCGCTTCGAGGACAACCGCCCCGACCTGTGGAGCGTGTTCAACCGCACGCAGGAGAACCTGACCCAGGGCGGCCTGCCCGCCCGCACGGCCAACGGCCGCCGCCAGCACACCCGGCCCGTGCAGGGCATCGACCAGAACCTGCGCCTGAACCGCGCGCTGTGGCTGCTTGCCGATGGCATGCAGCGCCTCAAGGCTTGAACCCCGCCCGAGCCCACGCGGAGGGGCCTTCACGCCAACACGGCCCCTCTGTTCCTTCCCTCCGTTGGCACGTCCGTTCCTTCATTCATCAGGAGTTTCACCATGAATACCGCTACCCATCACGAAACCACCGCCATCACTGCCGCCGTGCAGACCGTGGCCGCCATCGGCGCGGGCCAGGACCTGCTGCTGATCCCGCTGTCGCGGCTGAGCCCTTCCTCGCGCAACGTGCGCAAGAGCGGCGGCACCTCGATTCCCGAACTGGCCGCGAGCATCGCCCGCGTGGGTCTGCTGCAAAACCTTACCGTGGTGCTGTCGCCGGATGGTGAGCACTACGAGGTGGTCGCTGGGCGGCGGCGCCTCGCCGCGCTCAAGCTGCTGGTCAAGCGCCGCAAGCTCGCCAAAGACCATGAGGTGCCGTGCCTGCTGGTGCCCGATGCGGCCGCGCGCACCGTGAGCCTGACCGAGAATGTGCAGCGCGAGGCCATGCATCCTGCCGACCAGTTCGAGGCGTTCGCCGCGCTGGTGGCCGAGGGCCGCGCGGTCGAGGACATAGCAGCCGACTTCGGCGTGACGCCGCTGGTGGTGCAGCGCCGCCTCAAGCTCGCCAACGTCTCGCCCCGGCTGCTGGCGGACTATCGGGCCGACGCCGTGACGCTGGACCAGTTGATGGCCCTTGCCATCACCGACGACCACGCGGCGCAGGAAGCCGCGTTCTACGACTCGCCGCAGTGGCAGCGCAGCCCCGATGCGCTGCGGGATCACCTGACGCAGGAGGAAATCGATGCGGGCCGCGACCCGGTGGCCCGGTTCGTCGGGCTGGAAACCTATGAGCAGGCGGGCGGCGGCACACGGCGCGACCTGTTCGCCGACGAGCATAGCGGCGTTTTCCTTGCCGATGCCGTGCTGCTGGACACGCTGGCCCGCGACAAGCTCGCGGCAGTGGCCGACGAGGTGCGCGCCGAGGGCTGGGGCTGGGTGGATGTAGCTCCGCGCGCCACCTACGCCGACCTGCACCGCTTCCAGCGCGTGCGCGCCACGCGGCGCGAGCCGGGCAAGGCAGAGGCCAAGCGCATCGCCAAGCTGGAAGCCGAGCAGGCCCAGCTGCAGGATCGGCTGGACGACGAGAACGAAGCCATCGGCGACGACGAGGCGCAGGCGCTGCAGGACGCAATGGATGCGATCGGCAACGACCTGGACGCCATCGAGCGCAAGCTGCTGCTCTACCCCGTGGGCGTGGTGCCGATGGCCGGGGCCGTGGTGTCGCTCGACTCCGACGGCGCGGTGGTGGTACATCGCGGCCTGCTGCGCGAGGATGAGGCCAAGGCATTGCGTACGCAGCAGCGCGGCGCAGAAGCCGAGGACGATGCGCGCGAGACTGGCGCGCAGGAGCAGACCGAGGGCGAGCCGCCCGCGCTGACGATCTCCGAGAAGCTGGCGCGGCGCCTGTCGGCGCACCGCACCGCTGCCTTGCAGGCCGAGGTGGCGCGCCATCCGCACGTCGCGCTGGTGGCCGTGGTGCACCGGCTCGCGCAGCGTATCGTGCTGGAGGGCTACCACGGCTCGCCGCTGAACGTCAGCGCCGACCCGCAGGATCGTCTGGAGCAGCACGCGCCGGACGTGGCCGAGGCCCCGGCCGCTGTGGGCATGCGCAAGGTGCGGGAGGCCTGGGGCCAGCGCCTGCCCGAGGATCCGGAAGCGCTGTTCGCCGAGTTGCTGGCGATGCCGCAGTCCGAACTGCTGTCGCTGCTGGCGGTGTGCGTCGGCTTCACCGTCAGCGCGATCACCTCGCGCGAAGGCGACCGGCCTGCGGCACTGCTGGCGCAAGCCGTGGGCCTGGACATGGGGCAGTGGTGGACGCCGACCGCTGCGGGCTACTTCGAGCACGTGTCCAAGGCCAAGGCGCTGGAAGCCGTGCAGGTGTTCGCCCCGGGTGAAGTGCACCGGCTCGCCAAGCTCAAGAAGGCGCAGATCGCCGCCGAGGCCGAGCGGCTGGCCGCAGGCAGCGGCTGGCTGCCGCCGATGTTCCGCGCGCCAGAAGCCGCCGCAACGCAGGACGAGGCGCAGGAGCCTGCGGCGGCGGCCGATGACGAGAACGCCGAAGAAACGCAGGAATTGGCCGAAGCCGCTTGACGTGGCATGCCCCGGCTGACCTTTCGGGGTTGGCCGGGGCCTTTTCGATAGCGCGACGCGCGCGGCAGGTCTGCCGCGCGCGTTTTCACATGCATGCCAGCCGCAAACCCGCCGCAGCGCGCCAGGGCACGCTGCGGCGGGTTTGCGGCCAGACCGCTGCACGGGAGCATCGGTGGATCGGAGGCATTCGCTTCTCCGGTCATCACCGCACCCACAACCATGAACCATGAAGCAGTCAGCGCGGTCTTCTTCGAGGAGTCCTACATCGTCCCCGCCGACCAGACGGCGCGCTCGCTGTTCTCACGGCTGCCGCACGGCCGCGACTACGCGGAGCAACTGATCGAATGCCTGGCCACCAGCTACCTGGTCGCGGTCATCGAATCGGTGTGCATCCGCGAGGTGCAGCGGCTCACGGACGCCGAGGTGGAAGTGGTGGTCGGGCGCTCCATCCGCATCGACCACCTGGGACCGATCCCTCCAGGCTCGCCATTGCGTCTGCGCGGCTGGGTAGAACGCCTGAGCGACCGCAGCGTCACCTTCTGCGTGCGCGCCCACGACGCGCATGAAGTCGTCTGTGACGCCGTCGTGACCCTGGTGGCGACGTCGCGCCAGACCATCGAGTCGCGCATCACGGCCAAGGTCAGCGCGCTGCGCGAACCGGGGCCATGAGCCCATGCCGGGTAGCACGCGCCGGAGTGCGCCGCCTCGCCGGGGGCCGCCCGTCCAGATCAGGTTGCGGCACTCCCGGTCCCCGTACCAGCAGCGTTCGATGACGCCGAGGCCGGGTTCTCGTGCCGGGCCGGTCCGCCATGCATTTCCACGCCGCGCCGGCGCTGCCGGCGCCGGTGCCCGGGAGCGGGTCGCTCGTGTTGGGGTCCGACCTTGACGGCGACAGGGTGCGGACGGTGCCGGTGGTGTTCGTGGGGGCGGTGCGTCGGCCATGGCCCCTTTCGGTGGCAGTCGCGCCCAGGGCGGCCTTGGCTTGTCGTGAATCCTGGCGATGCAGCGGCTAAAGCCTCGGGCTTGATGGCAGCAACCGTCCGGCCCGAACAAATTTCCCCGCCTTTGTCACTGCGTTCGGCGGCTTCCTCGCGAGACAAATTTCTTCGGGCACTCCCGGTCCTCCACGCTGTTGCGGCCCCTTCGCTCCGCCGTGCTGCGCTCCGTGGTGCAGCCCGCCCGTGCCTCGCCCTTCGGATCACCGACAAGGCCGCGATGGGCGCGACCAGTCAACCACCTCAAGGAGTTTCATCATGGCCAACATCGGCACCTTCACCGCACAGAACAACGGCTTCACCGGCACCGTCCGCACCCTGACGCTCAACGTCAAGGTCAAGCTGATTCCCAACGACAAGGAGAGCGAGCACGCTCCCGACTACCGCATTGTCGCCGGCAACTTCGAGATCGGTGCGGCGTGGAAGAAGATCAGCAAGGCGGACCGGCCCTACCTGTCGGTGACGCTCGATGACCCGTCGTTCCCGGCGACCATCTACGCCCGCCTGGTCGAGGCCGAGGACGGCACGCACAACCTGATCTGGTCGCGCAGCAAGGGCGACTGACCGGCGTCCACCCCGGCGCCCCGCCCGCCGGCGGGGCGCTGGCATGTCTGCAGGCGCGGGGCCTTCAACGCCGTCGCTGCATCGCCGCCGTATCAGCGGCTTTCCGTAAAAGCGGCTTTGTGGCTTCGATGCTGCACGGGAAACCGCTTTCGTTCCTTTGGGCTTCTCCGCATGTGCGTGGAACCGCCAAGCCGTCTTCGTGCTTGTGTGGCTTCGGAAGAAGGCGGACTCGTTCCTTCGTGTCTCTCAACGGATGCGGCTTCGAGGGTTCGAGTTTCTGCACGGAGTCGTGAAGCCGGGCGTCCCCCGGCGGGGCCGGGTCGCGCTGTCGTGCTGCGCATCGAGCCGTCCTCGCTGCGCTGCGGGCGTCTCGCCCCTTCGGCTTCCATCGCTGACGCGCTCGCGCGGCGCGCGAGCCAAGGCGGGGGAGGGGGCCGGTGCTGGCGACAGGGCTGGCTTGCCGGTCCGCCCACCGTATCACGCCGGTCTCGCCGTCAAGGTCTGCGCGTGCTGCGCACGCTGGCGGCCTGCGGCCGTCTGCCGAACCCTGACGGCTGCGCTGCGCCGTGCTGCTCCGCGGTCCGGGCAATCCCGCCCGGCATTCCTTCCAAGGAGAAGACCATGACCGCACTCATCACCGACGACCAACGCACCGTGCTGCTGGCCAACGGCCGGCAGTCCCTCGAGGAAGAGGGGTTCGACCCCGCTCCGGTGGTCAAGCTGTTCACGCCCGACGCCGGCGCGACCTGGCTGCTGACGCACATCGATCCCGACGCACCGGACCATGCCTACGGCCTGTGCGACCTCGGCCTGGGCTGTCCGGAACTGGGCTGGCTGAGCCTGACCGAAGTGGCAGAACTGCGCGGTCCCCTGGGGCTGCCGGTCGAGCGCGACCTGTATTTCCATGCCGAGAAGCGCGTGAGCGCCTATGCGCGCGAGGCGCGCCAGGCCGGACGGATCGTGACGTAGCAGGCGAGGCAGGGCGCCGCCCGGCGGCGCCCGCCGGCTGCATTCAGTCCGCAGGAACTTCCTGCAGGGCGGCCAGTTCGCGCTGCACGCGGGCGAGCAGCTTGTCCGCGCCCTTGGCGTCGAGCCCATAGGCCAAGGCCAGCAAGGTCAGCGGATGCACCTGCATGACCTCGCACAGCTCGTCCACCTTGCTGAGCGTCGGGTTCTTCAGGCCCCGTTCGAGCGAACTCATGTACGTGCGGCTCGATACCTCCGAAAATGCTTCCTGGCTCAGGCCGCGGGATTTTCGGAGGGTACGCAGAGCAGTTGGAAATGAGTTCTTCGCAGTCATCAATGGACTTGGGACAAGTCCAAGATGACATCGCATGGACACCTATAGGGCTACAATCTATAGGGCTCATTTTCGCGGGTTAGCCCGCTTGCAATCCCGTTGGCCCGCCTTATGCTGACCCTTGAATCCAGCACATGATGGTCCGCACATTCCCCTGTCCGGTGGTCGCCGCGCGCACGCGGCGACCCGCCTTCGCACCCATTCCGCGCGGTTCTTCCGCCCGGAGAGGGTGTTGGTGACAGCGCTCATCACCGAGGAGCAGCGCCGCCAGCTGCTCGACAACGGCCAGGCCGCGGCCAGCGGCGTACAAGCCGACCCCTGGCCGGTGGTCAGGCTGTTCACGCCCGATGCCCACGCCACCTGGCTGCTGGTGCAGCTTGATCCGGGCGACGAAGACACGGCCTACGGCCTGTGCGACCTCGGTATGGGCGCGCCCCGGCTGGACCACGTGCGCTTGTCGGACCTGCAGAGCATCCGCGGCCCGCGCAACCTGCGGGTGCTGCGCGACACGCACTTCGTGCCGAAGCGTCCGCTGTCGGAATACGTGCGCCGCGCCGAGGCCGACGGGTCGATCAACGACTGAGCAACCGTCTTGCTCGTCAAGCGCAATGCATAGTCGAATCCCACATCG
>NZ_JBIQNC010000150.1:0-12946 GCF_044462705.1 Xenophilus sp. | reverse complement strand
CAACGGACAGGACCAATTGCAAACAATTGATTCTTGGCGGATCGGACAGACAAAGGAAAAGGCCCGCGGGCACCGAAGTGCCGGCGGGCCATGCGTGCGCAGGCGACGCGATCAGCGGTTGTAGGCGGTCTCGCCGTGCGAGGTGATGTCCAGGCCCTCGCGCTCTTCCTCTTCCGTGACGCGCAGGCCGACGGTGTACTGTGCGATCTTGTAGGCGATGAAGGCCACGACGCCGGACCACACGATGGTGAACAGCACGCTCTTGACCTGGATCCAGACCTGCGCGCCCATCGAGAAGGCGGCCGGGTCGGCCCCGCCGGTGCCGCCCAGGCCGGGCGCGGCGAACACGCCGGTGAGGATGGCGCCGACGATGCCGCCCACGCCGTGCACGCCGAACACGTCGAACGCGTCGTCGGCGCCGAGCATGCGCTTGAGGCCGCCCACGCCCCACAGGCAGATGAAGCCGGCGACCGCGCCCAGCACGATGGAGCCCATCGGCCCGACGAAGCCGGCCGCCGGGGTGACGGCCACCAGGCCGGCCACGGCGCCGGAGGCGGCGCCCAGCATCGAGGCCTTGCCCTTGTGCAGCGCCTCGCCCAGGCACCAGGCCAGGGTGGCGGCGGCGGTGGCGAGCACGGTGTTGACGAAGGCCAGGCCGGCGGAGGCGTTGGCCGCGCCGGCGGAGCCGGCGTTGAAGCCGAACCAGCCCACCCACAGCAGCGAGGCGCCGACCATCGTGAGCGTGAGCGAGTGCGGGGTGAAGGCTTCCTTGCCGAAGCCCAGGCGCTTGCCGATCACGTAGGCGCCCACCAGGCCGGCGACGCCGGCGTTGATGTGCACCACGGTGCCGCCGGCGAAGTCCAGCGCGCCGTCCTGGCCGAGCAGGCCGCCGCCCCACACGATGTGGGCCATCGGCACGTAGCTGAAGGTGAACCAGATCACCGAGAACACCAGCACGCCGGCGAACTTGGCGCGCTCGGCGAAGGCGCCCACGATCAGCGCCACGGTGATGGCGGCGAAGGTGCCCTGGAAGGCCAGGAACACGTACTCGGGGATGGTGGCGAGCGCGCCGAAGGTCTCCTGCGTCACGCCGCTGAGGAAGACTTTCTCGAACGTGCCGATGAAGCTGCCGTCGCCGGTGAAGGCGAGGCTGTAGCCGTACAGGGCCCACAGCACGCTGATGAGCGAGAAGATGACGAACACCTGCATCAGCACGCTCAGCATGTTCTTGCTGCGGCCCAGGCCGCCGTAGAACAGGGCGAGGCCGGGGATCGTCATCAGGATGACCAGCAGGGTGGAGGTCAGCATCCAGGCGGTGTCGCCGGAGTCGACCTTGTTGGGCGCCGGCGCGGCCTCGGGGGCGGCGGCGGGCGCTGCGGCGGCAGGCGCCGCGGCGGGTGCCTCGGCGGCGGGAGCGGCGGGCGCCTGGGCCTGTGCGATGCCGGGCACGCCGGCGACGAGCACGCTCAGCCCGAGCGCGAGGGAAACGAGCAGTTTTTTCATTTGGTTTGTTCTCTTTCGGTGCCTGGCCGTGCTCAGAGTGCGTCGCGCCCGGTCTCTCCCGTGCGGATGCGAACGACCTGTTCGACGTCGTAGACGAAGATCTTTCCGTCGCCGATCTTCCCGGTGCGGGCGGCGCTCTCGACCGCCTCGATCACGCGCTCCACCAGCTCGTCGGCGATGGCCGCCTCGATCTTGACCTTGGGCAGGAAGTCGACGACGTACTCCGCGCCGCGGTACAGCTCGGTGTGGCCCTTCTGGCGGCCGAAGCCCTTGACCTCGGTGACGGTGATGCCCTGCACGCCGATGGCCGAGAGCGCCTCGCGCACCTCGTCGAGCTTGAAGGGCTTGATGATGGCTGTGATCAGCTTCATGGTGACTTCTCCTTAGGAGTGGATGGGCCGGCGCGGCTCGCGCCGCAGCCGGGCGCTCGCGCGATCAGAAGGTCTTGCTCAGCGTGACGATGAAGCGGGCCTTGTTGACCGACTGCTGGCCGCCGCCGTAGATGAAGGAGCCGTCGCCGAGCAGGTCGATGCCGTCCCAGGTGGTCAGCATGTAGTTGCTCTTCTTGTTGGCGCCCTGCACCGAGCCGGTGAGCGACAGGCCGCCGCCGAAGTCGTAGGTGGCGCCCACGTTGTAGTCCACGTAGTTGCGGTAGCCGGCGGCGCGGATGTCGCTGCTCATGCGCGTGTAGCCGATGGCGGCCTTGAGCGTCAGGCTGGGGATGATTTCCTTGCTGTAGGCGATGTTCAGGTAGCCGGTGCCGCGGCCCTTGGGGCGCTTGGTGAAGCTCAGCGGGTCCCAGGCGTCGTAGCCGGCATAGCCGAAGTAGTCCTTCGAGACGGTGTGCGAGTACTTCACGGTGAGCGAGCCGAACACGTCGTCCGACCAGGTGCCGCCGCCGTAGATCTCGGTCGTGTTGCCGACGTGGTTGCCCGGGTAGATGTAGGTGATCACGCCCACGTCCCAGTCGATCGGGCCGGCCTTGAACTTGTAGCCGCCGTACAGGTCGCTCTCGATGCTGTTGCCCGAGAGCCAGTTGACGCTGGAGTTCCAGTTGCCCACGTAGAAGCCGCTCTCGTGCGCGTAGTCGAAGCCGCCCTGCAGGGCCGGCTTGATGCCGCGGGTCTTGTAGTAGCCGTTGTGGCCGATCTGGTCCTGGTCCTGGCCACGGAACTTGTAGTTCGAGGTCAGCGACACGTTGGCGCTGATCGGCGAGGCAGGCGCGGCCTCCTCGGCCAGCACGGTGCCGGGCGCGGCCAGCGCGGCGGTCAGGGCCACCAGCGTCACGGTGGCGGCATGGCGATGCATCATCAGGGGTTCTCCTCGCAGTCGGAACAAATGAAGGAATGGATCTGGTGCTCCCTGCACGATGCGAGCCAAAGCAGGGAGCGTGCCAAAGGCCCGGATCGCCCGGCGCGCGGGGAGGACAGAATCGCGGGGCGCCCGCATGGAGTCATGAGGGCGCCATGAAGAACAGCGTGCACCGGCTCTTGCGGCCGGATGCGCGCACCAAATCAGGGAGAGCGATCGGGATGAGTCTGTCTTTGGTGCAAAGCCGCGCCCTGGTGGGTCTTCGCGCGGAGCCGGTCACCGTCGAGGTGCATCTGGCCAACGGCCTGCCGAGCTTCACGCTGGTCGGGCTGGCCGACGTGGAGGTGAAGGAGGCGCGCGAGCGGGTGCGCTCGGCGCTGCAGAACGCGGGGCTGGCCTTCCCGCACGACCGCCGGATCACCGTCAACCTGGCGCCGGCCGACCTGCCCAAGGACTCCGGCCGCTTCGACCTGCCGATCGCGCTGGGCATCCTGGCCGCCAGCGGGCAGGTCGACCCGGCCCGGCTGGCGGGCCACGAGTTCGCCGGCGAGCTGTCGCTCTCGGGCGAACTGCGCCCCGTGCGCGGCGCGCTGGCGATGGCGCTGGCCCTGCGCACCGGCGGCGTGGACACCCGGCTGGTGCTGCCGATGGACAGCGCCCGCGAGGCGGCGCTGGTGCCCGGCACGCAGGTCTGCGGCGCGGGCCACCTGCTCGACGTGGTGCAGGCCTTCCTGCCGGCCGATGCCGAGGCGCCGGCCGCGCAGGCCGCCGGCCTGGTGCGCGTGGCCGCTGCGCCGGCCGCCGCGGCGCCGCCCGGCCCCGACCTGGCCGACGTCAAGGGCCAGGCCGCCGCCCGGCGCGCCATGGAGATCGCCGCCGCGGGCGGGCACAGCCTGCTGATGGTCGGCCCGCCCGGCGCCGGCAAGTCGATGCTGGCTCAGCGCTTCGCCGGGCTGCTGCCCGGCATGGAGGTGGACGAGGCGCTGGAGACGGCGGCGATCCACAGTCTGGCCGGGCGGCTGGACCCGGCGCGCATCTTCCAGCGGCCGCTGAGATCGCCGCATCACGGCGCCAGCGCGGTGGCGCTGGTGGGCGGCGGCTCGCCGCCGCGGCCGGGCGAGATCTCGCTGGCGCACCACGGCGTGCTCTTCCTCGACGAACTGCCCGAGTTCCCGCGCGCCGCGCTGGAGGCGCTGCGCGAGCCGCTGGAGACGGGCCGCATCCACATCGCGCGGGCGGCGCGGCAGGCCGAATTCCCGGCGCGCTTCCAGCTCGTGGCGGCGATGAACCCCTGCCCCTGCGGCTTCCGCGGCGCGCGCGGGCGGCCCTGCCGCTGCACGCCGGACCAGGTGGCGCGCTACCAGGGGCGCCTGTCCGGCCCGCTGCTGGACCGCATCGACCTGCACATCGAGGTGCCGGCCGTGCCGCCGGAGGAACTGCTCTCGGCGCCGCCCGGCGAAGGCAGCGCGGCGGTGCGCGAGCGCGTCGCCGCGGCCCGCGGCCGGGCGCTGGCCCGCCAGGGCCTGCCCAACCACGCGCTCGCCGGCCGCGCGCTCGACGCGCATGCGCAGGCCGAACCGGACGCCCTGGCCTTCCTGCAGTCGGCCGCCGCGCGCCTGGGCTGGAGCGCCCGCGCCACGCACCGCGCGCTGCGGGTGGCGCGCACCATCGCCGACCTGGCCGGTGCGGACGGGATCGGCAAGGCGCACGTGGCCGAGGCGATGCAGTACCGGCGCACGCTGGCGTCCGACGCTTGACAGGAGCCGTTCAGGCTGAGCTTGGCCTGTCCTGAGCCCGTCGAAGGATCGAAGCCCGGGGCGGCACTTCGACAGGCTCAGTGCGAACGGCCCGATGCCGCCGAAGGGCCGGTCTCAATCACGGGTCAGGCGCTGCGCCTGCCTGAACTCGCTCGGGCTCATGCCCGTGTGCTCGCGGAACGCGCGCGAGAAGTGCGACAGGTTGCCGAAGCCGCAGGACAGCGCGATCTCGGTGATCGAGCGCGCGTCGCCCGTGCCCTGGCGCAGTTGCCGGATGCAGGCCTGCAGCCGCTGCTGCTGGATGTAGCTGGCCAGCGTCAGGTCGCCGTGCGCGAAGGCGTTGTGCAGGTGGCGCTTGCTGCAGTTCAGGGCGCGGGCGATGTGGTCGATGGACAGGTGCGGGTCGGCCAGGTGGCGCGCGACGTGGTCGCGGATGCGGTCCTGCAGCGCGGTCTTCTGCGTAGCCGCGGTCTCGTGCCCGGCCAACTCCAGCAGCGACAGGCGCACCAGTTGCATGATCATCTCGCCGGCGCCGCGCGCGGCGGTCTCGCTCATCGCGGGCAGCTCGCGGTAGGTGTGGCGCATGGTCTCCAGCGCCACGCGCGAGATGCCGGCCGAGCCGCCGACGCGGCGCGCCATCAGTGGCGCCAGGTGCACGCCGCGCTCGGCCATCTGCGCCTTCGGCAGCATCACGATCAGGTGCTCCGTGTGCTCCGGGTTGTCGATCTCGTAGCCCTCGGTGGTGTCGTAGATGATCCAGCCGCCCTCGCGCGCGCTGCCGGCGCGGCCCTGCTGGTGCACCGTGGCGCTGCCCTGCCAGGGCGCGACGATCTTGAGGTAGGCCGCCTCGTCGCGGCGCGCCATCTGCGGCGTGCGCAGCACGCGGTGGCGGCCGCCCTCCAGCCGGGTGAGGATCACGTCGCCGGCGCGCGAGGCCGACAGGTGGCCGTCGAAATCGGTGTCGCCGTACAGGTCGGAATCGAGCCCGCCGAAGTGGCGCCACACCCATTCGCGCCACTGCGGCGCGCGCTCGCGCGGGGCCACGGCATCGGTGCTCAGCAGCAGGGACGGGGTCACGGCGCGCTCCGTTGAGGGAAGGGGGTGCGCGGGATTATGGGCAGCGCCCGCCGCGCCGCGCCGCCGACTGCGGGGAAACCCCGAGGCCGGTGCGCGCTGGCGCAAGCGGACAGTGCGCGCCCTGCACAGCGGCCTGCAGCACGCCTTCCTACGATGCGGCGCAGGACAAGCGCAAGGAGACATGCCATGCCCGCCGACCGACTCACCCTTCCCACCCGCCGCCGCTGGATGCAGGGCACCGCCGCCGTGCTGGGCAGCGCGGCTTTCGCCCCCGCGCTGCGGGCGCAGCCCACGTCCGGCGGCCCCGTGCGCATCGGCTACGCCATGTCGCGCACCGGCCCCTGGACGCCCGGCGCCCAGGTGAGCCAGGAGCCCAACTACCTGCTGTGGGCCGAGCAGGTGAACGCCGCCGGCGGGCTGGACGTCAAGGGCGTGAAGCGCCCCGTGGAGCTGGTCAGCTCCGACGACCGCAGCGACATCGAGACCTGCGTGCGCAGCTACCAGAAGCTGATGGGCAGCGACAAGGTGGACCTGATCCTGCCGCCCTGGGGCAGCAACGCCAACTTCGCGATCGCGCCGCTGGCGCAGCGCTTCGGCTACCCGATGCTGGCGCCCACCGCGCTGTCGCGCAAGCTGATCGACATGAACCTGTCCTTCTTCTTCTCGCTGCTGCAGCAGCCCGACCGCATGATGGGCGCGCTGGTCGACATGCTGGCCGCCAACGGCGCGAAGAGCGTCGCCATCGTCTACATGGACGACCTGTTCGGCCTGGAGAACTTCGCGGCGCTGAACAACGCGCTGAAGAAGACCTCCATCCAGGTGGTGGAGCGCAAGAGCTACCCGCTGGGCGTGAAGGATCTGTCGCCCGTGCTGCGCGGCATCAAGGACCAGAACCCGGACGCCTTCATCGGCATCACCTACCCGCCCGACACCATCCTGGCGAGCAAGCAGGCCAAGGAGATCGGCTTCAACCCGAAGTTCTTCTACGCCTCGGTGGGCACGGCCTTCCAGCTCTACCGCAACGTCATCACCGCGCCGGGCGCCGAGGGCGTGCTGGGCATGGGCTCGTGGAACGCGAAGACCAGCCCGGGCGCCAAGGCCTACTTCGACGCGCACACCAAGCGCTTCGAGGGCAAGGAGCCCGACCGCTGGGCCAGCGGCCACTGCTGGGCGGGGCTGGAGATCCTGCAGGCTGCGGTGGCGAAGGTCGGGCTCGACCGCAAGGCGATCCGCGATCACGTCGCGGGCACCACGCACAAGACCATCATCGGCGACGTCCGATTCACCGGCAGCGAGAACACGGCCACGCCGGGCACGGTGGGCCAGTGGCAGAACGGCGAGTTCGAGGTCGTGTGGCCCGCCTCGGTGGCGACGGCGAAGCTCAACCCCGCCAAGCCGGCCTGGAAGTAGGCGCGACGTGTCCGCCACGGCCTGGTTCGAACTGATCGCCAGCGGGCTGATCACCGGCGGCATCTACGCGCTGGTGGGCCTGGGCCTGAACCTGCAGTACGGCCTCATGCGCATCCTGAACATCGCGCACGGCGAGTTCCTGATGCTGGGCGCGTACGTCACGTGGATGGCGGCCACGCTGCTGGGCTGGTCGCCGCTGGCGATGCTGCCCGCGGTGTTCGTGCTGCTGCTGGGGCTGGGGCTGATGATCCACCGCCTCACCTTCCGCAAGCTGGCGGCCGACGCGCCGAACGTGGACGTGTTCGAGGCGCGCGGCCTGATGGTCGCCTTCGGCCTGATGTTCCTGGTGCAGAACCTCGCCGCCTGGGCCTGGGGCGGCGACCTGCGCGGCTACGACTACCTGACGCAGCCGGTGCATGTCGGCGGCACGCAGTTCGCGGCCAACAAGCTGCTGGTGTTCGGCCTGGCGCTGCTGTTCTCGCTGGCGCTGATGGCGCTGCTGCGCTTCACGCTGCTGGGCAAGGGCGTGCGGGCGCTGATGCAGTCGCCCATCGGCGCGCAGCTGGTGGGCATCGACACGAAGCGCCTGCACCCGCTGATGTTCGGCGTCGGCCTGGGCCTGTCGGGCGTGGCGGGCTGCCTGCTATCGATGGCCTACACCATCACGCCGGCGATGGGCGAGCCCTACACGGTGACGGCGCTGATCGTCATCACCCTCGGCGGCTTCGGCAGCATGGGCGGCACGCTGGCCGGCGGCCTGCTGCTGGGCGTGATCGAGGCGCTGGGCATGCATTTCACCAATCCCTCCCTCAAGTCGCTGCTCTCGTACGGCGTGTTCATCGCCGTATTGCTGTGGCGGCCGAACGGCCTGTTCTCGAAACGATGAAGCGCGACGCGATCCTCCTGGCGCTGCTCGCCGCCGGCGCCGCGCTGCTGCCGGCCCTGGTGGGCGAGTTCGCGCTGTCGCTGGCGATGGCCTGCCTGATGTACGTGGCGCTGGCGTCGAGCTGGAGCGTGTTCTGCGGCAGCACGCGCTACCTGTCGCTGGCGACCTCGGCCTTCTTCGGCATCGGCGCCTACGCCAGCGCGCTGACGCTGGAGCAGTTGCCCTGGCCGGTGGTCATCGCGCTCGGCGCCGCCGTCGCCGCGGCCGTCGCGCTGGTCATGGGCGCGGCGGTGCTGCACCTGCGCGGCACGTACTTCGCGGTGCTGACCTTCGGCATGACGGAGCTGATCCGCCACGCCGTCACCTACTTCGAGAAGCAGGTCACCGGCACCGTCGGCCGCGTGCTCGCGGTGGTGCCCGACGACCGCACCGTGTACTTCACGCTGCTGGCGATCGCGGCGGGCGCCGTGGCCACCGCGATGGCCGTGCGGCGCAGCCGCTTCGGCCTGGCGCTGGCGGGCATCGGCGCCGACGAGCAGCGCGCGCAGACGCTGGGCGTGCCCACGCGCTGGGTGAAGACGCTCGGCTTCGCCCTCACCGCCGCCTTCGCCGGCGCGGCGGGCGCGGCGATGGCGGTGCGCTGGACCTACATCGACCCGGTGACGGTGTTCAACCCCTTCATCGGCTTCCAGACCGTGCTGATCGCGCTGATCGGCGGCGCCGCCACGCTGTGGGGCCCGGTCGCGGCGGCGGTGGTGTTCAGCGTGCTGGCCGAGACGCTGCGGCTGCAGCTGCCGCAGGCCTACATGATGGCGCTGGGGCTGCTGCTGATCCTGTCGGTGATGTACCTGCCCGACGGCCTGGGCAGCCTGCGCCGCGAGACGCTGCGCGGCTGGTTCGCGGCGCGCGGAGGCCGCGATGGCTGAGCGCCTGCTGGAAGCCCGCGCGCTGACGGTGCGCTTCGGCGGCCTGACCGCGGTGGACGCGGTGAGCGCCGCCTTCGACGCCGGCGAGCTGGTCGGCATCATCGGCCCCAACGGCGCCGGCAAGACCACCTTCTTCAACGCCATCTCGGGCGTGACCGCGCCGACCGCCGGCGCGCTGCTGCTGGGCGGGCACGACCTGGCCGGCCAGGGCCCGCACCGCTTCGCCGCCGAGGGCGTGGCGCGCACCTTCCAGACGCCGCGCGTGTTCGCCGCCATGCGCGTGCGCGACAACGTGGACTTCGGCCTGCAGTTCGCCGGCCGGCACCGTGCCGCGCCGCCGGCGCTCGCCGATGCCGACACCATCCTCGCGCTGATCGGCCTGGAGCGCCATGCCGCATTGCCGGCCGCCGCCATCACGCCCGCGCAGCAGCGCCTGCTGGAGATCGGCATGGCGCTGGCCACCCGCCCGCGCCTGCTGCTGCTGGACGAGGTGGCCGCGGGCCTCACCGAAGCCGAGGTGGAGGCGATGGCGCGGCTGATCGGCCGCCTGCGCGGCGAGCTGGGCCTGGCGGTGGTGTGGATCGAGCATGCCGTGGCCACGCTGCTGCGCCACGTCGAGCGCGTGCTGGTGCTGCACCAGGGCCGCAAGATCGCCGACGGCACGCCGGCCGAGGTGGTGCGCAACCCCGAAGTGATCGACGCCTACCTAGGCGATGAGGTGCTCGCATGACGGCTCGCCTGCGCATCGAGGGCCTGGGCGCCGGCTACGGCGGCTTCAACGTGCTGCGTTCGATCGACCTCGCCGTCGGCCCCGGCCTCACCGTGATCCTTGGCCCCAACGGCGCCGGCAAGACCACGCTGCTCAAGGCCCTGGCCGGCCTGATCCCGCGCACCGGCACCGTGCTGCTGGACGACACGCTGCTGCCGGTGAAGCAGCCCGGCGTGGCGGTGCGCCGCGGCATGGCGCTGGTGGCCGAAGGGCGGCAGCTCTTCCCGCAGATGACCGTCACCGAGAACCTGGAACTGGGCGGCTGGCTGGCCGGCAAGGTCGAGCGCGCCGCGCGCCTGCGCCAGGCCTTCGAGGACTTCCCGCGCCTGGCCGAGCGCGCCCACCAGCTCGCCGGCACCATGAGCGGCGGCGAGCAGCAGATGGTGGCCGTGGCCCGCGCCCTGATGAGCGGCCCGCGCCTGCTGATGCTGGACGAGCCCTCGCTCGGCCTGGCGCCGCGCATGGTGGACGAACTGCTCGCCATCGCCCGGCGCATCGCCGACGCCGGCACCACCGTGCTGCTGGTGGAGCAAAACGTGCGCAAGGCGCTGGCCGTGGCCGACCATGCCCATGTGCTGGAGCGCGGCGCGCTGGTGGCCGGCGGGCCGGCCGCCGAGCTGGCGCGCTCCGACGTCATCCGCCAGGCCTACCTCGGCACCGCCGCCGCAGCCCCTTGAAGGAGAACCCGTTCCCATGTCCGACCTGTCCATGCTCATCAACGGCCTCGCCGCCGGCGCCGAAGGCGGCGCCACCTTCGAGCGGCACAACCCGCTGGACGGCAGCCCGGCCTCGCGCGCGCCCGCGGCCACGCCGGCCGATGCGCTGCGTGCCGTCGAGGCGGCGGCCGAGGCCTTCACGACCTGGCGCCACACCGGCCCCGGCGAACGCCGCGCGCTGCTGCTGAAGGCGGCCGACGCGCTGGAGGCGAAGGCGCCCGAGTTCGTCGCCGCGCTGCCGCGCGAGACCGGCGCCACCGCCCTGTGGGCCGGCTTCAACGTGCACTTGGCGGCCGGCATGCTGCGCGAGGCGGCGGCGCTGACCACGCAGGTGGCCGGCGAGGTGATCCCCTCCGACGTGCCCGGCAGCCTGGCGATGGGCCTGCGCCAGCCGGCCGGCGTGGTGCTGGGCATCGCGCCGTGGAATGCGCCCGTCATCCTCGGCGTGCGCGCCCTCGCCACGCCGCTGGCCTGTGGCAACACGGTGGTGTTCAAGGGCTCGGAGCTGTGCCCGCACACGCACCGGCTGATCGCGCAGGCTTTTGTCGATGCGGGCTTCCCGCCCGGGGTGGTGAACTATGTGACCAACGCGCCGGCGGATGCCGAGGCCGTGGTCAACGCCATGATCGCGCACCCCGCGGTGCGCCGCGTCAACTTCACCGGCTCCACCCGCGTGGGCAGGCTGATCGCGGTGCAGTGCGCGCAGCACCTCAAGCCGGTGGTGCTGGAGCTGGGCGGCAAGGCCCCCCTGCTGGTGCTGGACGACGCCGACCTCGACGCCGCGGTGGACGCCGCCGCCTTCGGCTGCTTCATGAACTCGGGCCAGATCTGCATGAGCACCGAGCGGCTGGTGGTCGATGCCGCCGTCGCCGACGCCTTCGTGCAGAAGTTCGCCGCCAAGGCCGCCGCGCTGCCCCTGGGCGACCCGCGCGGGCCGGACCCGGTGGTGCTCGGCAGCGTGGTCGGCATGAACACAGTCACGCACTGCAACGCGCTGATCGACGACGCGCTCGCCAAGGGCGCCACCCTGCTGTGCGGCGGCCAGGCCGACAGCACGCTGATGCCCGCCACGCTGCTGGACCGCGTCACGCCGGCCATGCGCATCTACGCCGAGGAGACATTCGGCCCGGTGAAGGCCATCGTGCGCGTCGACGGCGTGGAGGAAGCCGTCGCCTGCGCCAACGACAACCCCTACGGCCTCTCGGCCGCGGTGTTCGGCCGCGACGCGGCGCGCGCCCTGCAGGTGGCGCAGCGCATCGAGTCCGGCATCTGCCACGTCAACGGGCCGACGGTGCACGACGAGGCGCAGATGCCCTTCGGCGGCGTCAAGGGCAGCGGCTGGGGCCGCTTCGGCGGCAAGGCCGGCATCGCGGAATTCACCGACCTGCGCTGGGTGACGGTGCAGGCGGGCGCGCGGCACTACCCGTTCTGACCCGCCCGCGCCGGGTTGCGTAAGCTCGGGGGATGCCCCCTGCCGCGCCCGCTTACGACCGCCGCCTCGTCGCCTGGCTGTCGGTGGGGCAGCTCATCAGCTGGGGCAGCGTGTTCTACGGCTTCGGCGTGCTGCTGGAGCCGGTGGAGCAGTCGCTCGGCCTGACGCGCGCCGAGTCCTCGCTGGCCTTCAGCCTGGCGCTGCTGATGGAAGGCGTGATGGCCTGGCCGGTGGGCCGCTGGATCGACCGCGGCCACGAGCGCGCGGTGATGACCGGCGGCTCGCTGCTGCTGGCCGCCGGCCTGCTGCTGCACAGCGTGGTGGCGACGCGCTGGGGCTTCTACGCGGCCTGGACGCTGCTGGGCTGCGGCCTGGCAGGCACGCTCTACAACCCGGCCTTCGCGGCGGTGACGCGGCGCTTCCCGCTGGACTTCCGGCGCGCCATCATCACGCTGACCTTCCTGGGCGGGCTGGCCAGCACGGTGTTCATCCCGCTGGTGGCCTGGGGCATCGGGCATGCGGGCTGGCGCGGCACGCTGGTCGGCCTGGCCGCGCTGCACCTGGCGGTGTGCGCGCCGCTGCACTGGCACTGGCTGCGCGGCGCGCCGCGCGCGGCACTGGCGGCACCGGCGGCCGGCGCGGGCCGCGCCGCCGACCCGGGGTTCAGGGCCCACCTGCGCAGCGCGCCCTTCCTGCTCATCGGCGTGTTCGTGGTGCTGATGATGGCGGTGACCGCCGCGCTGCCGCCGCACATGGTGAGCCTGCTGCGCGGCGCCGGCCTGTCGGAGGCCTGGGCCATCGCGATGCCGGCCAGCATCGGCGCGATGCAGGTGCTGGGCCGCGCGCTGCTGTACTTCTTCGAGCACCGCTTCGACCTGCACCTGGCGAACCGGCTGATCCCCTGCCTGATCCCGATCGGCCTGGCCGCCCTGCTGGCCGCCGGCGGCCACGTCGGCCTGGCGCTGCTGTTCGTCGCCTTCTACGGCATGGGCAACGGCATGCTCACCATCGTCAAGGGCACCGCCATCGCGCAGTACGTGAGCCGCGCGCACGTGGCCACGCTGAACGGCGCGCTCGGCCTGCCGACCGCCGTGGCGCGCGCCCTGGCGCCCTGGCTGCTGGGCGTGCTGTGGCAGCCGCAGGCCGGCTACACGGCGGG
>NZ_JBIQNC010000149.1:0-13013 GCF_044462705.1 Xenophilus sp. | reverse complement strand
CACGCGATCTTCAGTCCCTGCCGATGCTCCAGCGTGGCGATGAACTGCCCCGCTTCCAGCAGGCTTTCGTGCGTGCCCGTGTCCAGCCATGCATAGCCACGCTGCATGATCTGCACGTTCAACTGGCCCTTGTTCAGGTAGGCCTCGTTGACTGCCGTGATCTCCAGTTCGCCGCGCGCGCTGGGCTTGACCGCCTTGGCGATGTCCACGACTTGCTCGTCGTAGAAATACAGGCCCGTCACGGCGTAGCTGCTCTTGGGCTGGGCCGGCTTTTCCTCGATGCTGCTGGCCTTGCCCTGGACGTCGAAGGCGACGACACCGTAGCGCTCGGGATCGTGGACGTGATAGGCGAACACGGTGGCGCCCGCCTGCTGCGCATCGGCGTTCTTCAGCAGTACCGCCAGATCGTGGCCGTAGAAGATGTTGTCGCCCAGCACCAGCGCGCTGGGTGCATTGCCGATGAACTTGTCGCCGATGATGAATGCCTGCGCCAGACCGTCGGGGCTGGGCTGGACGGCGTATTGCAGGTTGATGCCCCACTGGCTGCCATCGCCCAGCAGCTGCTGGAAGCGCGGTGTGTCCTGCGGCGTGCTGATGATCAGGATGTCCCTCATGCCGCCCAGCATCAGCGTGCTGAGGGGGTAGTAGATCATCGGCTTGTCATACACCGGCAGCAACTGCTTGCTGATGGCCAGGGTGGCCGGATGCAGCCGGGTGCCGGAGCCGCCGGCCAGGATGATGCCCTTGCGTTGCTGTGTCATCGGGTCCTCTCTGTTGTTGTGCTGGAGATGTCTCAAGCCCCGGAACGTTGCGGTCGCCCCATCGGCAGGGCCCAGGGCCGTGTACCTAGAGCGTTTCGCGCAGCATGCGCGTCACGCCATCCTGCCACGACGGCAGTTGCAGGCCGAAAGTTTGACGCAGCTTCGATGTATCGAGGCGCGAATTGCCCGGACGCCTGGCCGGCGTGGGGAAGGCGCTGGTCGGCACCGGCGCCACGGCGTCGGGGCCGGCCTTCAGCTCGACGCCGGCCGCCTGCGCCTGGGCCAGCACGAAGCGGGCATAGCCGTGCCATGTGGTCACGCCGTCGGCCACCAGGTGGTACAGGCCGGCCTTCTTGCCCGGCTCGCGAAGCGTGTCGCGGATGGCGTGCGCCGTCACGTCGGCCAGCAGCTCCGCGCCGGTGGGCGCACCGAACTGGTCGTCGATGACGGTGAGGCGCTCGCGTTCCTTCGCCAGCCGCAGCATGGTCTTGGCGAAGTTGCCGCCGCGCGCGGCGTACACCCAGCTCGTACGGAAGATGAGGTGCCGCGGGCAGTGGGCAGCCACAAGCTGCTCGCCTTCGAGCTTGGTGCGGCCGTAGACGCTCAGCGGGCCGGTCGCGTCGTCTTCCTTCCAGGGCTGATCGCCGCTGCCGTCGAAGACATAGTCGGTGGAGTAGTGGACCATCAGCGCGCCGATGCGCTGCGCGGCCGCGGCGATCACGCCGGGGCTGGTGGCATTGAGGGTCCGTGCCAACTCCGGCTCGCTCTCGGCCTTGTCCACGGCGGTGTGGGCGGCGGCGTTGACGATGACATCGGGACGCACCTTCTCCACGGTGGCGGCCAGCGCCTCGGGCTGGCTGAAGTCGGCATGCAGATCGGTGCTGTCGAAGTCCAGCGCCACCAGTTCGCCCAGCGGCGCCAGGCTGCGCTGCAGTTCCCAGCCGACCTGGCCGCCCTTGCCGAAGAGCAGGATCTTCATGCCTTGCCTTCGTATTGCTTGCTCACCCACTCGCGGTACGCGCCGCTTTGCACGTTGCGCACCCATTCCCCGTTCGCCAGGTACCACTCCACCGTCTTGCGGATGCCGCTGTCGAAGGTCTCGGCCGGCGTCCAGCCAAGCTCGCGCTCCAGCTTGCGCGCGTCGATGGCGTAGCGTCGGTCGTGGCCGGGGCGGTCGGTCACGTAGGTGATCTGATCGGCATAGGGCCTGCCGTCGGCACGGGGGCGCAGTTCATCGAGCAGCGCGCAGATGGTGCGCACGATCTCGATGTTGGGCTTCTCGTTCCAGCCGCCGACGTTGTAGGTCTCACCCAGGCGGCCGGCCTCGAGCACGCGGCGGATGGCGCTGCAGTGGTCCTTCACGTAGAGCCAGTCGCGCACCTGCATGCCGTCGCCGTACACGGGCAGCGGCTTGCCGGCCAGCGCGTTGACGATCATCAGCGGGATCAGCTTCTCGGGGAAATGGAAGGGCCCGTAGTTGTTGGAGCAGTTGGTGGTCAGCACCGGCAGCCCGTAGGTGTGGTGCCAGGCGCGCACCAGATGGTCGCTGGCGGCCTTGCTGGCCGAGTAGGGGCTGTTGGGCTCGTACTTGTTCTCTTCGGTGAAGGCCGGGTCCGTGGGCTTGAGGGTGCCGTACACCTCGTCGGTGGAGACGTGCAGGAAGCGGAACGCGGATTTGGCGTCGCCTTCCAGGCTGGCCCAGTAGCCTCGCACCGACTCCAGCAAGTGGAAGGTGCCCAGCACGTTGGTCTGGATGAAGTCGCCCGGGCCATGGATGGAGCGGTCGACGTGCGACTCGGCCGCGAAGTTGACCACCGCGCGCGGCCGGTGCTCGGCCAGCAGTCGATCGACCAGCGCGCCGTCGCCGATGTCCCCATGCACGAAGATGTGCCGCGGATCGTCCTTGACGGAGGCCAGCGTCTCCAGGTTGCCTGCGTAGGTGAGTTTGTCGAGGTTGACGACGGGTTCGTCTTGTTTCGCGAGCCAGTCGAGGACGAAGTTGGCGCCGATGAAGCCGGCGCCACCGGTGACCAGGATCATGGGATGGCCTGTTTCCGTTGATTTGAAGAACAATGGGCCGCCAGGGCGGCCCGGGCGAATTATCTATGGCTCATTCCCGCCCATCGGCCATTCGGCCGGCCCTTTGTCATGAAGCTGCAACCGGGTGTGGAGGAATCGTTGGTTCGGGTTCCGACTTTCATATCTTTGCGAATCCTTTTGTATTAAATTTCCATCCTCTTTTGAGATCGAGTCGACCATGGACACACTTGTTGCAGTCAGTTCCATTCGCCCTGTCGTCCTGTGCGGCGGCAGTGGCACCCGCCTTTGGCCGCTGTCCCGCAAGGCCCTGCCCAAGCAGTTCGTCCCCCTGGTGGGCAGCAAGAGCCTGTTGCAGCTCACGCTGGAACGGCTGAGCGCACTGTCGAAGCAGGTCATCTGCGTCACGGCGGAAGAGCATCGCTTCCTGGTCCAGGAGTCGATGGAAGCTGCCAGCATCGAAGGGCACGAAGTGCTGGAACCCGTGGCGCGCAACACAGCGGCGGCCATGGCAGCGGCCGCATTGCTGGTCGATGCAGACGAACTGCTGCTCTTCGCTCCTGCAGACCACCACGTGCCCGATGCACAGGCCTTCGCCGCCACCATCCAGCAGGGGGCCGATGCCGCGCGAGCCGGCCACATCGTCACCTTCGGTGTCGTGCCGACCTTCCCGAGCACCGCCTACGGCTACATCCAGCCGGGCGCAGAACTGCCGGACGCCGAGGGCCGGCAGGTCGCGCGCTTCGTCGAGAAGCCTGCGGCCGATCGCGCCCAGGCGATGCTGCTGGAGGGCGGCTATCTGTGGAACGCCGGCATCTTCCTGGTGCGCGCCGGCACGCTGATCGAGGCCTTGCGCGAGCACGCGCCGGACATCCTGGCTGCCTGCCAGAAGGCCGTGGCCTCCAGCAGCACCGACGGCTCGTTCATCCGCCTCGACCGCGCCGCCTTCGAAGCCTGCCGCAGCGAGAGCATCGACTACGCCGTGCTGGAAAAGCACGACAAGGTGGCGGTGATCCCCTTTGCCGGCGCGTGGAGCGACGTCGGCAGTTGGAACGCAGTGGCCGGCCTGCAGCCGGCCGACGAGGCGGGCAATCGCGCCTCCGGCCGCGCGGTGATGCTGCACGCGAAGAACACCTTCGTCCATGCGCCGCTGCGCCCCGTGGTCGCGCTGGGCACGGAAGACCTCGTCGTCGTCGACACCCAGGACGCCGTGCTGGTGGCCCGGGCCGACTGCGTGGAACAGGTCAAGGACGTGGTGGCCCTGATGACCAGAGACGGCCACAGCGAAGCCACCGAGCACCGCCGCGTGGCGCGCCCCTGGGGCGCCTACGACAGCATCGACCACGGCGAGCGCTTCCAGGTCAAGCGACTGACGGTCAAGCCCGGCGCCAAGCTGTCGCTGCAGATGCACCATCACCGCGCCGAGCACTGGGTCGTGGTCAAGGGCACGGCCAAGGTCACGCGCGGCGACGACACGCTGCTGGTGCAGGAAAACGAGTCCGTCTACATCCCGCTGGGCACGGTGCACCGGCTCGAGAATCCGGGCAAGGTGATGCTGGAGGTGATCGAAGTGCAGTCCGGCAGCTACCTGGGCGAGGACGACATCGTGCGCTATGAGGACACCTACGGCCGCGTTGCCTCGGTGTCCCGTCCGCAACTGGGCTGAATACGCCAGATGCGCGGCGATGCCGCGCCGCAGCATTTCCCGCGCCGTGATTGGGTTAGAGTGGCCCGCAGGAGACAACCCCTGGGGTCCTCATGACCAGGAAAGCGCCACGACGCACCGCGCAACGCATCCTCGAAGCTGCGCTCGACCTGTTCAACCGCTTCGGCGAGCCGAACGTGTCGACGACGCTGATCGCGGCCGAGTTGGGCATCAGCCCCGGCAACCTCTACTACCACTACCCCGCCAAGGACACGCTGGTCAACCGGCTGCATGAGGAGTTCGAGGCGGCGCTGGCCGAACTGCTGGCCGATGGTCCCCGCGTGCGCGAGGTCGCCGCAGCGCACCACTTCGTGGCGGCGCTGTTTCACCTGATCTGGCGCTACCGCTTCCTCTACCGCGACCAGAGCGATCTGCTCAGCCGCAACCGGCATCTGGAAGCGCGGCTGCAGAAGCTCCTGCTCGACAAGGAGACTGCGTTGCGCAGCGCCATCGCTGGCCTGGCCGGAGCCGGCCACCTGGCCATCACCGCCGACGAAGCCGACACGCTGGCGCGCAGCATGGTGGTGGTGCTGACCTACTGGCTCAACTTCGAGTACGCGACCAATCCGCGCGAGGCGCTGGAACCCGCGCATGCCGACCAGGCGCTCGCGCGCGGCTGCCGTCACGTGCTGCAGTTGGTCACGCCCTACATGCCGCCGGCCAGCCGCGCGCAATTGCCTGCGTTGGACGCCGTGCCCGCGACCGAGGATGATGCAGCCGAACCCGCCTGAAACACACCGCATGTCCGCGCCACAGTTCACCCCTCTTCCCCTGTTCGGGGGCGCCGACGTCCGCGCCCCGGTACCGCCGGCCTGGGCGCCGCTGCCCGTGGCCGGTGTGCCCCGCTTCGACGCCGCCACGGTGCTGGCACGGTGGCCGCGCCTGCATGCCGGCCAGCCCCTGCCGCCGCCGTCCGACCCCGCCCTGGCCGATGCGTGGGCGCTGTACCACAGCGGCGACTTCGCGGCCGCCGCTGCAGCCGGGCTGGCGTTGGGAGACGACGGCGCTAATCTGGCGGACCAGGCCACCGCGATCTATGCCAACTACGTCGAGCCGCGCGAGGCCACGCGGCTGGCGTTGTTCCGCCAGGTAGGCGACAGGGCACACGCCCGCGCCATCGCCCATCCCGAGGACTGCCAGGCCCTCTACTGGCATGCCTACGCGCTCGGCCGCTACGCCCAGGCCGTGAGCGTGGCCCGTGCGCTGGCCCAGGGCCTGGGCGGCAAGCTCAAGCAAACGCTGGAGCGCATCATCGAATTGCAGCCGCGCCATGCCGATGCGCACTTCGCGCTGGGGGCCTTCCATGCGGAGGTGATCGACAAGGTCGGCCCGCTCGTGGGCCGCATGACCTACGGCGTGCGGGCCGATACGGCCGTCGCCTTGTTCGAACGCGGGTTGGAGATCAACCCGCATTCGGCCACCGGCCTCATGGAATATGCTCGGGCCCTGCTTGCGTTGGAAGGCGGCGTCCGGCTGCCGGAAGCCACCCGCCTGTACGAGCGGGCTGCGGGCATCGAGCCGGCCGATGCGCGCGAACACTTGGACGCCGAGTTGGCCCAGGCCGGGCTGCGGGACTGAGCGCTGCCGGGCAACATCCGGAAGACAATCGCGGCTTTTTGCCGTCCATGACTTCCGAAATCGACACCCTCTTCGAAGCCGCCCAGGCCAACGCCAAGCTGCTGCCCGCGCGCCCCGACAACCCGACGCTGCTGAAGATCTACGCGCTGTACAAGCAGGCGACCGAAGGCGACAACACCGGCAAGAAGCCCAGCTTCAGCGACATCGTGGCTCGCGCCAAGTGGGATGCGTGGACGGCACTCAAGGGCACGTCGGCGGAAGACGCCAAGCAGAAGTACGTCGACCTGATCGAGTCGCTGCGCAACGCGTGAGCCCGGCGCCGCGGCGCCCGCTCGTTCAACCGAGCTCGCCGTCCACGTAGTACCAGCGCCCGCCCTCGCGCACGAAGCGGCTGCGCTCGGCCAGGCGAGACGCGCGTCCGGAAGCATGGCGCATGCGCGCGACGAACTCGACCTGCGCATGCGACGCGCCATCCGGCAGGTGAGCCCTCACCTGCAGGCCGAGCCAGCGCAGGCCCGGTTCGAAGTCGAGCGCCGCCGGGCGGGTGGACGCATGCCAGGTCGCAAGCAGGTAGTCGGCCCGCTGCAGCACGAAGGCGGTGTAGCGCGAACGCATGAGCGCCTCGGCATCGGGCGCCGGCGTGCCTTCGAAGTCCTCGACAAAGCGGCCGCAGCACTCGTCGTACGGCCGGACGCGGCCGCGCGCGCCGGTGCGGCCGCAGGGGCAGTCACCTTCCATCAGGCCAGCGCCCGGGTGATCAGCAGCTTCTGGATGTCCGAGGTGCCCTCGTAGATCTGGCACACGCGCACGTCGCGGTAGATGCGCTCCAGCGGGAAGTCGCTCACGTAGCCGTAGCCGCCCAGCGTCTGGATGGCCGCGCTGCACACGCGCTCGGCCATCTCGCTGGCGAAGAGCTTGGCCATGGCCGCCTCCTTGAGGCATGGCCGGCCGGCATCGCGCAGTGCGGCGGCATGCCAGATGAGCTGGCGCGCCGCCTCGATCTGCGTGGCGCACTCGGCCAGCCGGAAACCCACGGCCTGCTGGTCGAAGATGGGGCCGCCGAAGGCGGTGCGCTCCTTGGCGTAGTTCACCGCGAACTCGAAGGCGCTGCGCGCCATGCCCACGCTCTGCGCCGCGATGCCGATGCGCCCGCCCTCCAGCGCGCCCAGCGCGATCCTGTAGCCCTCGCCTTCGGCACCGATCAGGTTTTCAGCGGGGATGCGGCAGCCGTCGAACTGGATCAGCGCCGTGTCGCTGGAATGCTGGCCCAGCTTGTCCTCCAGGCGCGCCACGGTGTAGCCGGGCGTGTCGGTGGGCACGAGGAAGGCGCTCATGCCTTTCTTGCCGGCGGCCTTGTCAGTCATGGCGATGACGATGGCGACCTGGCCGTTCTTTCCGCTGGTGATGAACTGCTTGGTGCCGTCGATCACGTAGCCGTCGCCGTCGCGCCGGGCCGTGGTGCGCAGGCTCGACGCATCGCTGCCCGCCTGCGGCTCGGTCAGGCAGAAGGCGCCGAGCATCCGGCCCTGCGCCAGCGGCTCCAGCCACTGGCGCTTCTGCTGCGCGTTGCCGTAGCGCATGAGGATGGCGTTGACGGGACAGTTGGTGACGCTGATGGCGGTGCTGGTGCCGCCGTCGCCGGCGGCGATCTCCTCCAGCACCAGCGCGAGCGTGAGGTAGTCCAGCCCGGCGCCACCGTGCTCCTCGGGCACGCAGATGCCGTAGGCGCCCAGCGCCGCCAGGCCCTGGTGGGCCTGCTTCGGGAAGGTGTGTTCGCGGTCCCACTGCGCCGCGTGCGGCCACAGCTCGGCCTGCGCGAACTGGCGCACCGCGTCGCGGATGGCTTCCTGGTCGGTGGTCAGCAGCATGGCGGGGTCTCCGGCCGGGTCGGCCTCACTTGCCCTGCGCCAGGTCCATCACCAGCCGCGCCGACATGTACAGGCGGCGCGGAATGGCGCCGATGTCCACGTACTCGGCCTTGTCGCTGTGGTAGCCGAAGCCGGGCAGGCCCAGGCTCTCGATCACCGGCTTGCCCGCCAGCGCCGCATAGGCCGCGTCGGTGCCGCCGCCGGTGCGCTCGACCACGCCGACCTCGCCGCCGGCCTCCTTGTAGAAGGCCACGGCCTTGTCGACCAGCACCTTGCCCGCCTCGCCGGCGTTGAAGGCCGGGCGGCCGCGGGTGACGAGGATCTTCACCTCGGCGTCGGGCAGCTTCTTCTTCTGCGCACGCTCTTCCAGCACCTTCATCGCGGCCTCGAAGTCCTCGTTCTTCGCATAGCGCACGTCGGCATTGAGCGTGGCGCTGTCGGGGATGATGTTGCTCACCGCACCGGCCTTGGCGATGGTCCAGTTGAAGCGCAGGCCCTTGGCCTTGTCGTCGATGTCCATGGTGCGCTGCACCAGGTCGGCGGCCTCCACCAGCGCGTTGACGCCCAGCTCGGGCGCGGCGCCGGCATGCGAGGCCTTGCCCTTGATGTTGGCCTGCACATAGGCGATGCCCGAGGTGCCGAGCGAGAAGCCTTCCTTGCCGGCCGAGGTGGGCTCGTAGGAGAGCACATAGTCGGCCTTGGCCGCCTCGGCCTGGATCAGGTCGCGCGAGCCGAAGGAGCCTTTTTCCTCGTCGGTGTTGAACAGCACGGTGAGCGTGCCGAAGTCCTGGAAGCCGCGCGCCTTGAGCAGCGCCAGCGTGTGCAGCACCACCGCGTTGCCGCCCTTGTCGTCGGCGATGCCCGGGCCGTAGGCCTTGTCGCCCTCCACGCGGAAGGGCGCCTTGGCGAGGATGCCCTTCAGGTAGACGGTATCCATGTGCGAGATGAGCAGCACGTTCTTGCCGCCCTTGCCCTTGAGGGTGCCGACGACGTTGTCGCCCACCACCATGCCGGCGGCCTTGTGGCGGGTGACGGTGAGGCCCAGCGCCTTGAGGCGGTCTTCCAGGTACTGGGCGGCGGCGGCCATGCCCTCGGCATCGCCGGTGCCGGTCTCGATGTTGACCAGCTGCTCCAGCGTCTTGACGACGGCCGGCTGCTCGTCGGTGGCAGCCTTGAACAGCGCCTCGTCGCGCTGCTGGGCGAAAGCCGCGGGCGCGAGGGCGATCGCCAGCAGGCCGGCGAGCAAGTGACGTTGAATGCGTGGTGAGGACATGGCGCTTCTCCCTTGGAGCGGAATCGTGGAAAGGAAATCAGATCAGTTCGATGGCGACGGCGGTGCCTTCACCACCGCCGATGCACAGCGTGGCGACGCCGCGCTTCTTGCCGCGGGCCTGCAGCGCGTGGATCAGCGTGACCATGATGCGCGCGCCGCTGGCGCCGATGGGATGGCCGAGCGCGCAGGCGCCGCCGTGCACGTTGACGACGTCGTGGGACACGCCCAGTTCCTTCATCAGCGCCATCGGCACCACGGCGAAGGCCTCGTTCACCTCCCACAGGTCCACGTCCTTGACGCTCCAGCCGGTCTTGGCGAAGAGCTTGTGCACGGCGCCCACCGGCGCGGTGGAGAACCACTCGGGCTGCTGCGCGTGGGTGGCATGGGCGACCAGGCGGGCAATGGGCCTGGCGCCGATCTTCTTCGCATGCGATTCGGTCGCCATCACCAGCGCGGCGGCGCCGTCGTTGATCGACGAACTGGAGGCGGCGGTGATCGTGCCGCCCTCCTTCTTGAACGCGGGCCTGAGCGTGGGGATCTTGTCGAGCTTGACCTTGCCTGGCCCCTCGTCGATGGCGATCACCGTCTCGCCGGCACGGCCCTTGACCGTCACCGGCGCGATCTCGGCCTTGAACAGGCCGTCGCTCGTCGCATGCTGCGCGCGCTGCACGCTGGCGATGGCGAAGGCGTCCTGCTCCTCGCGGGTGAAGCCGTACTTGGCGGCGCAGTCCTCGCCGAAGGTGCCCATGCTGCGGCCGGGCTGGTAGGCGTCCTCCAGGCCGTCGAGCATCATGTGGTCGAAGATGCGGTCGTGGCCCATGCGGTAGCCGCCGCGGCCCTTGAGCAGCAGGTAGGGCGCGTTGGTCATGCTCTCCATGCCGCCGGCCACCATCAGCTCATGCGTGCCGGCCAGCAGCAGGTCGTGCGCCAGCATCGCGGCCTTCATGGCCGAGCCGCACATCTTGCTCAGGGTGACGGCGCCGGCGCTGTCGGGCAGGCCGCCCTTGTACGCGGCCTGGCGTGCGGGCGCCTGGCCCTGGCCGGCCATCAGGCAGTTGCCGAACAGCACCTCGCCCACCGCCTCGGGCCGGACGCCGGCGCGCTCCACGGCCGCGCGGATGGCCGTGCCGCCGAGGTCGTGCGCCGCCAGCGAGGCGAAGTCGCCCTGGAAGCTGCCCATGGGGGTGCGCGCGGCACCGAGGATGACGATGGATTCGCTCATGATGGACTCCTCTTGCTGTAACGATGAAAACGAGGGACGGCCCGTTGATCAGGGCGCCTCGCGCTGGCGCCGCGGCTCGATCGCCACCGGATCGCCCCCGGCGGGCTTGCTCCACTTGAAGCGGATGCGCTGCACCGCCGCCTTGTAGATGGATTCGAGCGGCTGGCTGCCGTCGACGCTGATCTCCAGATCCTGCAGCAGGCCGTCGTGCACGCCGAAGGCCCAGCCGTGGATGGTGACCTCCTGGCCGCGGCTCCAGGCGTCGACCATCACCGTGCTCACGGCCACGTTGACCACCTGCTCGGCCACGTTCAGCTCGCACAGCGCGTCGGCGCGGACCTCCTCCGGCATCGATTCGAGCATGACGTGATGGCGGTCGCGCACGTCCTGGATGTGGCGGATCCAGTTGTCGGCCAGGCCCACGCGCGTGCCCTCGAGCGCCGCCTTCACGCCGCCGCAGCCGTAGTGGCCGACGACCATGATGTGCCGCACCTTGAGCATGTCCACCGCGAACTGGATGGCCGACAGCGCGTTGAGGTCGGAGTGCACCACGATGTTGGCGACGTTGCGGTGCACGAACACCTCGCCCGGATCCAGCCCGGTGATCTGGTTGGCCGGCACGCGGCTGTCGGAGCAGCCGATCCACATGAACTTGGGCGTCTGCTGCTTGACCAGGCTGGTGAAGAAGCCGGGGCGCTCGCGCTCCATGCGTTCGGACCAGGCGCGGTTGTGGACAAAGAGATCGTCGATGGAAGGCATGGTGGGGAAAGTGGGTGATGCGGTGGGGAGGTCGGAGGATGCCGGCGGCGTTCGCGGATGCGCAAGTCAGCGCGCGGCGGCGGCCCGGCTCGGCGGCGGACTGCGTCGCCGCGGCGGCGGCGTGGGCGCGGCGGTGGAGCGGCGCGCGCGGGCCAGCACGGCGCGGGCCTGCGCCTCCTGGGCCCGGACTTCGTCCAGGTTGGCCTGCAGGTCCGCGAGCTGGGCCTCCAGCCGCTGCCGGTGGCTGCCCAGCACGCGCAGGAATTCCTCCAGCTGCGCCGCGGTGTCGCGCGGGCTGTCGTACATGTCGAGGATGGCCTTGGCCTCGCTCAGCGTCAGCCCGAGGCGCTTGGCGCGCAGCGTCAGCGCCAGGCGGGTGCGGTCGCGCGCGGTGTAGACGCGCTGCACGCCGCTGCGGGCCGGCGCGAGCAGGCCCATGTCCTCGTAGAAGCGGATCGCCCGCGTCGTGAGCTCGAACTCCCGGGCGAGTTCGCCGATGGTGTAGGTGGTCGAGGGCATGGGACGGTGGCGGGACTTTGCGCAGGCGACAGCACGTTGCCGGGCGGCTGCCTACAATGAAGCGCCACCCATGACGTTGACGTAAACGTCAACCCCGGCATCATAAGATGAATCTGCTCGAACGCGAACTCCACTATCCGCTGGGCGACCAGCTTCCCGCCCCCGGCGAGACGATCGAGGTCGCGCCCGGCGTGCGCTGGATCCGCATGCGGCTGCCCTTCGCGCTGGACCACATCAACCTGTGGCTGCTGCGCGACCGCATCGACGGGCGCGAGGGCTGGAGCGTGGTGGACTGCTGCATCAGCCGGCCGGAGGCGCAGCAGCAGTGGGAGCAGATCTTCGAGACGCAGCTGCAGGGCCTGCCGATCCTGCGCGTGATCGTCACCCACATGCACCCGGACCACATCGGCCTGGCGCACTGGCTGTGCGAGCGCTGGCAGGCGCCCTTGTGGATCAGCTCCACCGACTACCACGTGGCGCGCGTGCTCAGCACCGCCGGCGACACGCTGGCCGGCGGCGAGGCGGCGGCCGCGTTCTTCGCCGCGCACGGCCTTGCCGACCCCGAGGCCCTGGCCACCCTGCGCGCGCGCACCAGCTACTACGCCAACATGGTCCCCTCGGTGCCCGACCGCTTCGTGCGCATGATGGACGGCGACGTGCTGGACATCGGCGGGCGCGCCTGGCGCTGCATCGCGGGCTACGGCCACGCGCCGGAGCACATCGCCCTCTATTGCGAGGAGCTGAACGCCCTGCTCGGCGGCGACATGATGCTGCCGCGCATCTCCACCAACGTGAGCGTGCACGCCGGCGAGCCGGAGGCGAACCCGCTGCGCCTATTCCTCACCAGCCTGGAGCGCTACCGGGAGCTGCCCGAGGACGCGCTGGGCCTGCCGGCGCACGGCAAGCCCTTCCACGGTATCCACACCCGCGTGCGGCAGTTGCAGGACCACCACCGCGACCGCCTGGCCGAACTGCTGGCCGCCTGCACGCAGCGCCCGCACACCGCGGCCGAGGCGCTGCCGATCCTCTTCAAGCGAGCGCTGGACCTGCACCAGATGACCTTCGCCATGGGCGAGACCATCGCGCACCTGCACCTGCTGTGGTTCAGCGGCCAGTTGCAGCGCCGCCTGGGCGAGGACGGCGTGTACCGCTTCGGAGTATGAGCCCACCCCCGTTTCTCCCGGACTTCGTTCCGGTCGAATCCCCCCTCAAGGGGGCACACCCTGCGGCCTGGCGGAGCCAGTTCCGCGGGTGTTCCCGCATGGCCTGCTCCGCGGCCGTCTGAATCGTT
>NZ_JBIQNC010000148.1:0-13018 GCF_044462705.1 Xenophilus sp. | reverse complement strand
GGCGGCCTGCGCATCATCGCCACCGAGCGCCACGAGTCGCGCCGCATCGACAACCAGCTGCGCGGCCGCTCCGGCCGCCAGGGCGACCCGGGTTCCTCGCGCTTCTACCTGAGCCTGGACGATCCGCTGATGCGCATCTTCGCGGGCGACCGCGTCCGGGCGATCATGGACCGCCTGAAGATGCCCGACGGCGAGGCCATCGAGGCCGGCATCGTCACCCGCAGCATCGAGAGCGCGCAGCGCAAGGTGGAGGCGCGCAACTTCGACATTCGCAAGCAGCTGCTGGAGTACGACGACGTCGCCAACGACCAGCGCAAGGTGATCTACCAGCAGCGCAACGACATCCTCGACGCCAGCGACATGAGCGCGCAGATCGCCGCGCTGCGCGAGGGCTGCTTCACCGACCTGGTGCGCCAGTACGTGCCGGCCGAATCGGTGGAGGAGCAGTGGGACCTGCCCGCGCTGGAGCGCACGTTGTCGGAAGACTGGGGCATCGACCTGCCGCTGGTCAAGGAAGTGGAGGCCGCCACCGCCATGTCCGACGAGGACGTGGTCGAGCGCGTGCTGAAGGCGGCCGACGAGGCCTACAACGCCAAGGTGGCGCTGGTCGGCCAGGAGAACTTCACCCAGTTCGAGCGCATGGTGCTGCTGCAGAGCATCGACACCCACTGGCGCGAGCACCTGGCGGCGCTGGACTACCTGCGCCAGGGCATCCACCTGCGCGGCTACGCGCAGAAGCAGCCGAAGCAGGAATACAAGCGCGAAGCCTTCGAACTCTTCGGCCAGTTGCTCGACTCGGTGAAGAACGAGGTGACGCGCCAGTTGATGAACGTGCGCGTGCAGTCCAGCCAGCAACTGGAGGACGCGGCCGACGCGATGGAAAGCCGCGGCGAGAGCATCTCCAACATCACCTACACCGCGCCCACCGAGACCGGCGAAGCCGAGGTGCGCGTGGACGAAGCCAGCGCCCGGCGCGCGGCGGCGGGCGGCCTGTCGGCCGGTGCCGCGGCCTTCGCCCGCGTGGGCCGCAACGACCCCTGCCCCTGCGGCAGCGGCAAGAAGTACAAGCACTGCCACGGCAAGCTGAGCTGAGGCCGGCGCGCGGGCGCCGTCAAGCGGCGAGCCCGGCCAGCGGCGCGGCGATCCGGGCACACGATTCGCACATCGCCGCGAAGGCCGCGGCCGCCGGCGTCAGCGGTGCGCCGGCGCGGCGCACCACGCCGTTGTGCAGCCGCGGCGCACGCTCCTTCAGGCGCAGCGGCGCGATGCCGCTCCCCAACAGCTCGCGCTGCACCATGACAGCCGGCACCAGCGCCAGCCAGTCGGTCGCGCCCACCAGCGCGGCCACCTGCGTGAACGACTCGCAGCCGGCGGCGACCTTCGGCGGCGGCAGTCCCTGCTCGGCGTGGAAGCGGGTGATCGTGCCGCCGGGGCCGCCGGGCGAGCCGATCAGCACCCATTCGCACGCCGCCAGCTCGCGCAGCGAGCGTGCCGAGGCCGCCGGATGGCCGGGCCGCCCGATGACCACCAGCTCGCTCCTGAACAGCCTGCGTGCCTCCAGGCCCGGCCCCACGCCCTCGTCCGGCAGGGCCGTGACGGCCAACTCGATCACGCCCTGCTGCAGCGCCGGCTGCAGGTGCTCGTAGAAGCCGCTGAGCAGCTTCAGCCGCACGCCGGGGAAGCGCGCATGGAAGTCCGGCACCACGCGCTGCAGCAGCACCGCGGTGGGCGTCGGGCCCAGACCCACCTGCAGCGTGCCGCCTTCGGTGCTGCCGCGCGATTGCAGCGCCTCGTCGCGGATGCGCCCGGTCTCCTGCGCGATCAGTCGCGCGCGGGGCAGCAACTGCCGGCCCGCTGCCGTCAACTGCGCGCCGCGCGTGGAGCGCTCCAGCAGGCGCACGCCCAGGGCCGCCTCCAGCGTCTGCAGGCTGCCGGTGAGCCCGGCCTGCGACACCCCGAGCCCGCGCGCCGCCTGCCGGAAGGAGCCGGACTCCGCCACCGCGAGGAAAGCGCGCAACTGCTGCAGCGTCATCGGGGTGGCGGGTTCGTCGGGCGATCGCATGGGGCGATCATGATAGGGGCGGCGGCAGTTCCATCCAATCGCATGCGTGCCTAAGCTGCCGGCTTTGCCCGCGAGGGTTCGAGGAAAGGAATCGCATGAAGACCCATGTGGCCATCGTCGGCGCCGGCCCGGCCGGCATGCTGCTGGCGGAGCTGCTGCGGCAGTCGGGCGTGGCGTGCGTGGTGATCGAGAAGCACAGCCGCGCGCACGTGCTCTCGCGCATCCGCGCCGGCGTGCTGGAGCCGGGCACGGTCGAGGTGCTGCGCACGCATGGGCTGGCCGAACGGCTGGACCGCGAGGGCCATGCCCACGACGGCATGAAGATCGTGTGGGCCGGGCGCGAGGGCTTCTTCATCGACGTGCGCCGGCACCTGGGCAAGCGCTTCGTCGCCTACGGCCAGACGCAGTTGCAAGAGGATCTCTACGCGGCGGCCGACCGGCACGGCACGGTGGTGATCCACGAGGCCGAGGACGTCGAACTGCACGGCATCGACACGCCGCGGCCGCAGGTGTGCTGGCGCCGGGGCGGCGAGCCGATGCGCCTGGACTGCGACTACATCGCCGGCTGCGACGGCTTCCACGGCGCCTCGCGCCGCGCCATGCCGCGGGACGTGCTGCGCGAGTACGAGAAGGTCTACCCCTTCGGCTGGCTGGGCATCCTCTCGCCCACGCCGCCGCTGCCCGACATCGTGTACGCCAACCACCCCCGCGGCTTCGCGCTCGCGTCCATGCGCAGCCCCACGCTCAGCCGCTACTACGTGCAGGTGCCGCTGGACACGCGCCTCGAGGAGTGGCCCGACGAGCGCTTCTGGGAGGAGCTGAAGGCCCGCTATCCGCGCGAGATGGCCGACGCGATCGTCACCGGCCCGTCGGTCGAGAAGAGCATCGCGCCGCTGCGCAGCTTCGTCGCCGAGCCGATGCGCCACGGGCGGCTGTTCCTCGCCGGCGATGCGGCGCACATCGTGCCGCCCACCGGCGCCAAGGGCCTGAACCTGGCCGTATCGGACGTGTTCTACCTGGCCCGCGCGCTGGCCGCGTTCTACCGCGACGGCCGCAGCACGCTGATCGATGCCTACAGCGAGACGGCGCTGCGGCGCGTGTGGAGCTCGGTGCGCGTGTCCTGGTATCTCACCAACCTGCTGCATCGCTTCCCGGACATGAGCGAGTTCGACCAGCGGGCGCAGGAGCACGAGCTGGCCTACCTGCGCAGCTCGCCGCATGCGCAGGCGGCGCTGGCCGAGCAGTACGCGGGGCTGCCTTTCGAGGATGCGCCGCCGGGCTGACGCGGCGCCTGCGGGCCGAGGGGCGACACCCTAGAATTCCGGGCTCTTCCCGAGAGGCGCATCGCGCCTCGCCGCTCCTCTCCTTCTTCCCGCCGCCGTCCGCCATGCCCGTCCACCTCGCTGCCCCCGATCCCCAGTCCCTGCATCCGGTCGCCGGCTTGCGCATCGGCGTGGCCGAAGCCGGCGTGCGCAAGGCCAACCGCAAGGACCTGACCGTGATGCTGCTCGACGAGGGCGCGGCCGTGGCCGGCGTCTTCACGCAGAACCGCTTCTGCGCCGCGCCGGTGCAGGTGTGCAGGGAGCATCTGGCGCAGAACTTCGGCATCCGCGCCCTGGTGATCAACACCGGCAATGCCAACGCCGGCACCGGCGCCGACGGCCTGGTGCGTGCGCGCTCCACCTGCATCGCGCTGGCACGCCATCTGGAGATCGCGCCCGAGCAGGTGCTGCCTTTCTCGACCGGCGTGATCATGGAGCCGCTGCCCACCGACCGCATCGAGGCGGCGCTGCCCGCCGCGCTGGCCGACGCGGCCGAGGCGAACTGGGCGCGCGCGGCCGAAGGCATCATGACCACCGACACCGTGCCCAAGGCCTTCAGCCGGCAGGTGCAGGTGGGCGGCGCGACCGTCACCATCACCGGCATCAGCAAGGGTGCCGGCATGATCCGGCCCAACATGGCGACGATGCTCGGCTTCCTGGCCACCGATGCGTGCATCGCGCCCGAACTGCTGGCGCCGCTGGCGCGCCGGCTGGCCGACGGCTCCTTCAACCGCGTCACCATCGACGGCGACACCTCCACCAACGATTCCTTCGTCGTCATCGCCACGCAGAAGGCCGGCAACGCGCTGGTCGATGCGCTCGACAGCGCCGACGGCCGCGCCCTGGTGGCGGCGATGGAAGAGGTGGCGCGCCTGCTGGCGCAGGCCATCGTGCGCGACGGGGAGGGGGCGACCAAGTTCATCACCATCCGCGTGGAAGGTGGGCGCGACGCCGCCGAGTGCCGGCAGGTGGCCTATGCGGTCGCACATTCGCCGCTGGTCAAGACGGCCTTCTACGCCAGCGACCCGAACCTGGGCCGCATCCTGGCGGCCGTGGGCTATGCCGGCATCGTGGACCTGGACCAGACCGGCATCGAGCTGCACCTGGACGACGTGCACGTGGCCACCCGCGGCGGCCGGCATCCGGACTACCGGGAAGAGGACGGCCAGCGCGTGATGAAGCAAAGCGAGATCACCGTGCGCATCGGCCTCGGGCGCGGCGACGCGGCCGACACGGTGTGGACCTGCGACCTCAGCCACGACTACGTTTCGATCAACGCCGACTACCGATCCTGAGCCCGATGAACGACAAGTTCGACAAGCTGATCGAGCGCGCCGAGCAGCTCATCACCCGCATCGAATCGATTCTTCCCCAGCCGCTGGCCGCACCGGCCGACTGGGATGCCTCCATCGCCTGGCGCTACCGCCGCCGCAGCTCGGGGCACGGCACGCTGGAGCCGGTGCGCCACGTGGCGGCGATGTCGCTCGACGCGCTCAAGGAGATCGACGTCCAGAAGGAGAAGATCGAGCGCAACACGCGCCAGTTCGTCGAGGGCAAGCCGGCCAACAACGTGCTGCTCACCGGTGCGCGCGGCACCGGCAAGTCCTCGCTGGTGCGCGCCTGCCTGCACGCTTTCGCGCCGCAGGGCCTGCGCCTGATCGAGGTGGACAAGGCCGACCTGACGGACCTGCCCGACATCGTCGAGGTGGTTTCGGGCCGGCCCGAGAAGTTCATCATCTTCAGTGACGACCTGAGCTTCGACGAGGGTGAGCCGGGCTACAAGGCGCTGAAGTCCATCCTCGACGGCTCGGTGGCCGCCTCCACGCCCAACGTGCTGATCTACGCGACCAGCAACCGGCGCCACCTGCTGCCCGAGTACATGAAGGAGAACCTGAGCTACACGCACACGGAGGACGGCGAGGTCCATCCGGGCGAGGTGGTGGAGGAGAAGATCTCGCTGTCCGAGCGCTTCGGGCTGTGGGTGAGCTTCTATCCCTTCACCCAGGCCGAGTACCTGGCCATCGTGGCGCAGTGGCTGTCCTCCTTCGGGCTGGACGCGGCGGCGATCGAGGCGGCGCGGCCCGAGGCGCTGGTCTGGGCGCTGGAGCGCGGCTCGCGCAGCGGCCGGGTGGCCTACCAGTTCGCCCGCGACCGCGCCGGCCGGGGCAGCGCCGCATGACGCGCAAGCACACCGAGGTCGCGGTGGGCATCCTCATCGCGCCGGACGGCGCGCTGCTGCTGAGCACGCGGCCCGAAGGCAAGCCCTATGCGGGCTATTGGGAATTCCCGGGCGGCAAGCTGGAGGCCGGCGAGACGGTCGAGCAAGCGCTGCGCCGCGAATTGCAGGAGGAACTGGGCGTGACGATCGGCAGCACCGAGGTCTGGCGCGTCACCGAGCACGACTACCCGCATGCGCTGGTGCGTCTGCACTGGTGCAAGGTGCGTGAGTGGACGGGCGAGTTCGAGATGCGCGAGGGCCAGGCCATGGCGTGGCAGCAGTTGCCGCTGACGGTCGAGCCCGTGCTGCCGGGCGCCCTGCCGGTGCTCGAGTGGCTGGCCGAGGAGCGCCAGGCGCGCTACTGATGCACCTTCGGATCGCCGAAGGGCTCGTCGTCCGGCGGGCTGTCGGTCGGCATGCGGAACTGTTCGCTGGCCCAGGCGCCCAGGTCGATGCCCTTGCAGCGCGCGCTGCAGAAGGGGCGGTAGGGGTTGGACGGCGCGTAGACGCTGTCCTGCCCGCAGGCGGGGCAGGTGACGGTGCGGGCGGTCGCCGGCGGCTTGCCCGGCGCGCGTGGCGGCTTCGGCGCGTTCATGCGCACAGCGTGAGTTCGAAGGTGGCGTCCTCGGTGCTGGCGTGCAGGCGGTCGTCGGCGTCCTGGCGCATCAGCCGCACCGACACCATGAGGCGGTTGCCGCTGATCTCCGGGATCAGGCCCAGGGCCGGATCGATGCGCAGGCGCAGCAATTGGAAGCTGCGGCCCTGCGGCAGCGTCTGCTGGAACTGGCCGCCGGCGGCGACCACGCGGGTGGGCGTGTCGGTGTCGCGCAGCAGCTTGAGCAGCAGGTGGACGGATTCGGCCAGGGGCGCCAGCGTGGCGGCCCAGCGGTGCAGGTCGGCGCGCCGGACGGCGGCGCTGCGGTGCTGCCAGGCGTAGTAGGCGGGCAGGTCGAACTCGCAGGTGCCGGCCGGGATGCTGGCCCGGCTGCGCACGCTCATCAGCCATTCGTTCTCGGTCAGTGCCTGGCCGGCCTTGCCGGGCACGGTGTTGAGGGTGCCGAAATTGCGCTCCAACTGGCCGATCACGTCGTCCAGCACCGACTGCTGGATGGCCGGGTTGCCGCGGTAGCTGGCCAGCAGGTTCTTGTGCTTGTCCAGGTCGCGCAGCACGTCGGCCTTCAGGTCCGCGCGCGCGGCGACGTCCATCACCTCGAACACCGTCATCAGCGCATAGTGGTGCGACAGGGCCGACTCGCCCGCCACCAGTTCGCCCAGGCGGCGGAACAGGTGCTCGAGCCGCAGGTAGGTCCGGATGCGCTCGTTGAAGGGATATTCGTAGAGGATCACGCGGGTCGGGAGGAGGCCTGTCGGTTCATCATAGCCTCACGGGGTCTTGGCGCCAGGGGCTGGCACACGCTTTTGCACTTCTCCCAGCATGTACTCGCCCAGTGCCAGTTGGCCGTGCATCGACAGGTGCGTGTCGTTGGGAAAGTAGAAATCCATGATGCGGCCGCGCTCGCGCTGGGCAAAGGCGAACAGGTCCGGCCCCAGGCGCTTCTGGCCGAAGGCCTGCACGAAGTCCGCCGAATTGGCCGGGTCGATGTAGACGGTCGTCTTGTTGGGAATGATCATCCACATGATCGGGACACTCGGATGGGCGCGGTTGAAGTCCTCCATCAGCTGCGCGTGCACCGGCGTGAGGGGGCCGTTCTCGTCGTCCTCGGTGAAGAACAGCACCTTGCCGCACGAGCGGTTGCTGAAGTAAGAGCAGCCGTCCTTCACTTCGCGCGCCATGGTGCGGTAGTCGGTGGGCACGTCGCCCGGCGTTTCCATGACCTTGCGGGTGTTGCGGTAGGTCACCCAGCCGGCCGTCAGGGGCGCGCCGGTGTTGAACTGGAAGGCGGGCAGATGCTCCAGCGGCGCCAGGAACACCTCGCGCTTGGCTTCCAGCCTGTTGGGCGTCGCCTTGCACTCGGCGGATTTCTTGACCCGGTCGGCCGTCAGGCGCTCGACGCTCTCGAGGATCACCAGCTTGCCCCGGAAGCCGCCGCGCTGCAGCCAGTCTGCGAAGTCGGCGCACAGTTCGTCGCCGTACTGCCCCCAGAAGGTGGTGGCGACGCGGTAGCCGTTCTTGGCCAGCACCGACTGCCAGCGATGCGTCATCGAGAAGCTGTCGCCGATGACCAGGATGTCGGCCTGGTCGATCGGGCTGCCCAGCAGCAACTCGGCGGGCACCTGCGGCGGCGGCCTGCGCCAGCCGAACTGCGTGTCCGAGACGCGGCCCAGGCGTGTGAGGTCGCCATAGGGCGGGGGCGTGAACAGGGTGATGAGCAGCAGGCCGCAGACGACGGCGAAACCGAGCAGGAAGGTGGTGAGCCAGAGGGCGGCAGGACGCTTGCGGGACGGCATGGCGGCTCAGAACTGGAAATAGAGGAAGGGGCTGAAGTTGCCCAGCTTGGAGACGCTGAAGCCGAAGAGCGTCACCGTCAGCACCGCCATGCCGACGGTGAACAGGCGCGACAGCACGGGCCGGCCCTGCAGCGCCTGCGCCTCGGGCACCCAGCGCACCAGCGAGATGGCGGGCGGGAGTGCCAGGCAGATGAACAGGCCCGCGATCATCGTCTGGTAGAACTCGTTCTTGCGCAGCAGCGGCATCGTCTCGTAGGCCTCCTTGAAGGCCGTGAGCGGCGCGCCGTTGAGGCCCAGCATGCCTTCGTAGATGCGCATCGCCGCGCCGGTGCTCTCGGCGCGGAAGACCACCCAGGCGACCATCACGCACACGAAGGTCAACAGCCAGCCGAACACCCGGCCGATGCGGCTGCGCGGTGCCTTCGCGTCGCGGCGGAGCAGGGCGTTCCAGAAGTGGTTGACGATCAGGAAGGCGCCGTGCAGGGCGCCCCAGATGACGAAGGTCCACGCCGCCCCGTGCCACAGGCCGCCCAGCAGCATGGTCAGGAACAGATTGATGTGGCGCCGCGCCGGGCCCTTGCGGTTGCCGCCCAGCGGGATGTAGAGGTAGTCGCGCAGGAAGGTGGACAGCGAGATGTGCCAGCGGCGCCAGAACTCGATGATGCTGGTGGACTTGTAGGGCGAGTCGAAGTTCAGCGGCAGCCGGATGCCGAAGCACAGCGACAGGCCGATGGCCATGTCGGAATAGCCGGAGAAGTCGAAGTAGATCTGCAGCGTGTAGGCCAGCACGCCGAACCACGCCGTGAACAGGCCCGGCGCCACGCCCTGGTGGGCGCCGTGGAAGACCAGGTCCGCATACTGGCCCACGGGGTCGGCGACGAGCAGCTTCTTGGCCAGCCCGAAGCTGAAGATCGCCAGGCCCTGCGCGATGTGGTCCGCGTTCATGCGGTAGGTCGCCTGGTTGGCGAACTGCGGCATCATCTGCGCGTGGTGCAGCACCGGCCCAGCGATCAGGTGCGGGAAGTAGGTGACGAAGAGCACGTAGTGCACGAAGCTGCGCTCGCGCACCTTGCCTTGCCAGCAGTCGACCAGGAAGGCGATCTGCGTGAAGGTGTAGAAGGAGATGCCGATCGGCAGCAGCAGGTGCGGCATCGGCAGCGGCGCGATGCCTGCAGCGGCCAGGCCCTCGTTGACGTTGCCGACGAAGAAGTCGGCGTACTTGAAGATGCCCAGCACCACCAGGTTCACGGTGAGCGCCAGCACCAGCATGCGTTTGCGGCCCGCGTCGCTGCGGCCCGGCTGCGGCGTGAGCTGCAGGCCGAACCAGTAGTTGATGCAGATCGACGCCAGCAGCAGCGGCATCGCCTCGATGCTCCACCAGCCGTAGAAGAACAGCGACGCCAGGGCCAGGAAGCCAGCGGCCGCCCGGGTGCTGCGCCATCCCACGAGGAAGAACCCGAAAAGGACGATCGGGAAGAAGGCGAAGATGAACGCGTAGGAATTGAACAGCATCGTGTGCGGCGGAGCGGAGGCGCCGCGCAGCAGCCGGCGCGGCCTGTCTTCGTTCTTGTGGCGCCTGCCTCCCTGCGGGGAGGGGCGGGCAGCCGGCGATTATCGCAAGCCTTCGCCGAGCCACCGCTGGTGCAGAGCCCGCACGTCGGCGCGGAGTTCCTCCAGGGGGATGCCGTCGTTGAAGAGCACGGCATCGGCGGCAGCGCGGCGCGCGCTGCGGTCGGCCTGCTGCGCGATCACCGCCTGCACGATCTCGGGCTGCCAGCCCGAGCGGGCGATGACGCGCTCCAGCTGGGTGGCCTCGCTGGCATCGACCACCACCACCCGGTCGACCAGCCGCCGCCAGCGGCCCGACTCCACCAGCAGCGGTACGTCGAACACCACGCCGGGACCGGCCGCGGCGGCGGCCTGGCGCTCGCATTCCTGGCCGATCAGCGGATGGAGGATGGCTTCGAGGCGGCCCTTGGCGGCCGGGTCGGCGAAGACGATCTCGCGCATCCGCGCCCGGTCCAGCGCGCCCTGCGCATCGAGCGTCGTCGGCCCGAACGCCTGGGCGATGGCCGGCAGGGCGGCGCCGCCCGCCGCGGTGAGCGCGCGGGCGATCGCGTCGGTGTCGACCACGGTCACGCCCAGTTCGCGCCAGAGCATCGAGACGGTGCTCTTGCCGCTGCCGATGCCGCCGGTCAGGCCGATGCGCCGCATGGCGATACCGTGCCGCTCAGCGCAGCAGCCCGCCGAGCGGGAAGGCGAAGGGCACCCACTCGCGCACCGCGGCCGGGCCGATCACCAGGCACACCAGGCCGGCGCCGGCCAGGAAGGGGCCGAAGGAGATGGGGATGTCCTTGTGGGCCAGCCTGCCCGCCAGCAGCAGGAGGCCGCCCAGGATGGCACCGACTAGCGAGGAGACGAGCACGATGGCGATGAGGAAGTCCGCCCCCAGCCAGGCGCCGAGCGCGGCCAGCAGCTTGAAGTCGCCGTAGCCCATGCCTTCCTTGCCGGTGACGAGGCGATAGCCGTGGAACACCAGCCACAGGGCGAGGTAGCCGAAGACCGCGCCCCACAGGGCGGACGAGAGCGGTATGCCCGTCCACCCCGCGGCGGCGCCGATGAGGCCGAGCCACAGCAGCGGGTAGTTGAGCGAATCCGGCAGCAGCTGAGTATCGAGGTCGATGGCGAACTGGCACACCAGCAGGGCGGCGAAGGCGGCCCACAGCGCGCCCGTGACCGTCAGTCCGAAGCGCCAGGCGCACAGGGCGAAGAGCAGGCCGGTCGCCAGTTCGACCAGGGGGTAGCGCCAGCCGATGCCCGTCCGGCAGCCGCTGCAGCGGCCACGCAGCGCCAGGTAGCTCAGCAGCGGGATGTTCTCGTACCAGCGGATCCGGTGGCCGCAGTGCCCGCAACGGGAGGCCGGGCGCGCCAGCCCGAGCGGCGGCAGGCCGTCCACCTGCGCCAGCCCGTCGTCGGCCGCCTGCACCAGCGGCTTCGGCTGCGCGGACCCGGTGCCGAACACCAGTTGCCACAGCGTGGGCGTGTCCTGCGACGAGGAGAGGTTGGCCAGGGCATCGGTCAGCCAGCCCCGGTACATCATCAGCGGAACGCGATGGATCACCACGTTCAGGAAACTCCCGATGAGCAGGCCCAGGACGCCGCCGGCGGCAGCATCGATCCAACGCAGTTCCTGCATCAGACCACTTGGCCGAGCTTGAAGATCGGCAGGTACATCGACACCACGATACCGCCGATGACCACCCCCAGGATGACGATGATGATGGGCTCCATCAGGCTGGACAGGCCGGCGACCATGTCGTCGACCTCCTGCTCGTAGAAGTCGGCCGCCTTGCCCAGCATGTGGTCGATGGAGCCGGATTCCTCGCCGATGGCCGTCATCTGCAGCACCATCGAGGGGAACAGGTTCGCGTTGGTCATCGCCGTCGTCAGGCTGGTGCCGGTGGACACCTCCTGCTGGATCTTCTCCGTGGCATCCGAGTACACGGTGTTGCCGGAGGCGCCGCCCACCGAATCCAGGGCCTCCACCAGCGGCACGCCGGCGGCGAACATCGTGGAAAGCGTGCGCGTCCAGCGCGCCACGCAGGACTTGTCGATGAGTGCGCCGAAGATCGGCAGCCTCAGCAGCAGGCGGTCCATGAAGCGCTGCACCTTCTCATTGCGCTTCCAGGCCTGCAGAAAGAAGTAGCCGCCACCGATCAGCACACCGAAGATCAGCCACCAGTAATCGACAAAAAACTCGCTCATGCCGATGACGAACAACGTGGGTGCGGGCAGATCGGCGCCGAAGGAAGTGAACACCTGTTTGAACGCCGGGATGACGAAGATCATGATGATCGCCACCACCACGAAGGCCACCACGATCACCGCCGTCGGATACATCAGCGCGGACTTGATCTTGGACTTGATCGCCTCCGTCTTCTCCATGTAGGTGGCCAGACGATCGAGCAGGTCTTCCAGGATGCCGGCCGCCTCGCCCGCTTCCACCAGGTTGCAGTAGAGGCTGTCGAAGTACTTGGGAAACTTGCGGAACGCGGCCGATAGCGAGGAGCCCGTCTCCACGTCGGTGCGGATGTCGTTGAGCAGGCGCGTCACGTTGGCATTCGCATTGCCCCGGCCCACGATGTCGAAGGCCTGCAGCAGTGGCACGCCCGCCTTCATCATCGTGGCCAGCTGCCGGGTGAAGATGGCGATGTCCTTGGGCTTGATGGCCTTGCCCGAGCGCGTGCGCCGCTTCTTGACCTTGGTGGTGAGGACGCCCTGGCGGCGCAGCGAAGCCTGCACCTGGTTCTCGCCGGCAGCGCGCATTTCGCCGCGGACGATCTTGCCGTTGCGGTCGCGGCCTTCCCACTCGTAGATGGTTTCCCGCGTGTTGTTCCTGGTCTGGGCGGCCGTGGCCATGCGAATCTCCGGTGCGGCGTTGTGGGTCTTATTCGTTGGTCACGCCAACCACTTCTTCCAGGGAGGTCAGGCCCTGCATCACCTTCTGCAGGCCCGACTGGCGCAGCGACCGCACGCCCTCGCGCTCCGCCTGCACGGCGATGTCCATCGCGCTGCCGTCGCGCAGGATGATCTTCTGGATCTCCTCGCTGATGGGCATGACCTGGTAGATGCCGACCCGCCCCTTGTAGCCGCCGCTGCAGGCCGAGCAGCCCACCGGCTTGTAGGGCTTCCAGGTGCCGTCGAGTTGCGACTCCTGGAAGCCGGCATCCAGCAGCGCCTGCCTGGGAATGTCCAGCGCCGGCGCCTTGCAGCTCGTGCACAGGCGGCGGGCCAGGCGCTGCGCGGTGATCAGGATTACGCTCGACGCAATATTGAAGGGCGCGATGCCCATGTTGCGCATCCGCGTGAGCGTGGTCGGCGCGTCGTTGGTGTGCAGGGTCGAGAGCACCAGGTGGCCCGTCTGGGCCGCCTTGATGGCGATGTCGGCGGTCTCCAGGTCGCGGATTTCGCCCACCATGATGATGTCCGGATCCTGCCGCAGGAAGG
>NZ_JBIQNC010000147.1:7914-13025 GCF_044462705.1 Xenophilus sp. | reverse complement strand
CATCATCCAGAACTCCTGGGGCGAGGGCTGGGGCAGCGGCGGCCTGGCGCTGCTGCGCTACGAGGACTGGAGCGCCAACGCGATGGACTGCTGGGTGGTGCAGATGGGCGTGGCGACCTCGCTGCACCTGGCCATCGCGCGCAGCCCGGCGCTGCGCATGCCGCGCGCCGGCAAGGTCGAGCTGGCGACCGAGGAGCGGCTGCGCAACCACGAGCTGGCGCCCTACATCGTCAACATGGAGAACAACGGGCGCCTGTCCGACTCGGGCGACTTCCGCACCAACCCCTCCGACGTGGAGGCGCTGGTGGGCACCTACCTGGAGCGGGCCCGCGCGCAGTGGAAGCTGCCGGCCAACGCGCCGGTGGACATCGCCATCTACGCGCACGGCGGCCTGACCAGCGAGGGCGACGCGGCGAAGACGGCCGCGCAGTGGATCCCGGCGCTGTACGAGCGCCACGTCTTCCCGATCTTCTTCATGTGGGAGACGGGCCTGATCGCCACGCTCGGCAACATCGTCAAGGACATCTTCAGCGGCGAGCGCGAGCGCGCCGGCGGCATCCAGAACTGGTGGAACGAGCGGCTGGAGCGCACGCTGGCCCGCCCGGGCACCGCCATCTGGGGCGAGATGAAGGAGAACGGGCGGCTGATCTCGTCGGCGCGCAACAGCGGCGGGCGCGTGCTCTACGACTGCGCGATGCGCTCCGGCGCCTTCAAGCTGGGGCGCGACCGGCTGCACCTGATCGGCCACTCCGCCGGCGGCATCGTCCACTGCCACCTGGTGGACCTGCTGGCCGGCCTGGGCTGGCGCTTCCACAGCGTCAACCTGATGGCGCCGGCCGCGCGGGTGGACCTGTTCGAGCAGAAGATGCTGCCGCACATCACGAGCGGCAAGGTGCGCCAGTACAACCAGTGGCACCTGTCCGATCCGCTGGAAAGCGCCGACGCCACCTGCCGGCCGATCCTGGGCTACGGGCGTTCGCTGCTGTACCTGGTGTCCGAGTCCTTCGAAGGCGGCAAGCGCACGCCCGTCGTGGGCATGGCGAAGTACGTGCCGCTCGAACTGGCCGCCCGTGCCAACGTGCAGCTGTGGGCGGCGCAAAGCCGCGAGACGAACAGCACCACGCACGGCGGCTTCGACGACGACGAGGCGACGCGCGCAAGCGTCATCCGCAGCATCCTGGCGGCCGGCAACGCCTGAACGCCGCCCGCAAAGGAAAAGGCCCGCCGAGGCGGGCCTTTTCAGGGGGTGTGACAGCAGTTTTCTCGATCAGGCAGCCAGCAGCGCCTTGGGCTGCGAGAGGCGGTCGGCGTGCATCCAGGCGCGGCGCAGCACGGCCGGCGAGCGCGATTCCTCGGGGATCAGCAGGTAGCTGCGCTCGCGCATCGCGCTGCCCAGGGCGATCTGGCTGGTGACCACGGCCATCGGGATGGCCAGCAGCAGCGGCAGGCCCACCGGCATCAGCCACACCAGCGCGCTGGCGTCGACCAGGGCCACGGCGGCGGCCAGCACGGCGACGATCCCGCTCATCGGCAGCAGGCGGGCGGCGGCCTCGCGCCACGGCACGGCGGCGGCTTCCCGCGGGGGCGACTTCCAGTCCAGCTTGATGCCGGTCAGCGCCACCACGACGAACAGCGAATGGGCCAGCATGCGCACCGGCGCCTGCACGATCGCCATGCCGGCTTCCAGCACCGAGCTCTTGAAGAGCGCGAACAGGCCGCCGAACTGGCGCTGCTCCTTGCGCAGCAGCACGGCCACCAGGCCCAGCACGCGGGGCAGGAACAGCAGGCACAGCGTCCACAGCCACAGGCCGGCCAGTTCCATCGGCATCACCATCCAGTAGTCCACCAGGCTGGAGCCCGACAGCCACAGGGCGGTGCCCAGGGTCATGAAGGCCAGCCACAGCGGCGCCGAGACGTAGGCCATGGTGCCGGTCACGAACATCGCGCGGTGCACGGAATGGATGCCGGGCTCGGCCATCAGGCGGGCGTTCTGCAGGTTGCCCTGGCACCAGCGGCGGTCGCGCTGCAGCTCGGCCAGCAGGTCCGGCGGCTGCTGCTCGTAGCTGCCGACCAGGTCGGCGCACAGCCACACGTGGTAGCCGGCGCGGCGCATCAGCGCGGCCTCGACGAAGTCGTGGCTCATGATGCCGCCCGACATGCCGCCCGTACCCTTGATCGGGGCCAGCGCGCAGTGCTGCATGAAGGGCTCGACGCGGATGATGGCGTTGTGGCCCCAGTAGTGCGATTCGCCCAGCTGCCAGAACTGCATGCCCAGGGTAAAGAGGCGCCCCGTCACGCGGCTGGCGAACTGCTGCGCGCGGGCGTGCAGCGTCACGTGGCCGATGGCCTGGGTGGCGGTCTGGATGATGCCGGCGGAGGGGTTCGCCTCCATCAGCTTGACCATGTTCGCCAGGCAGTCGCCGCTCATCACCGAGTCGGCGTCCAGCACGATCATGTAGCGGTAGTCCTTGCCCCAGCGGCGGCAGAAGTCGGCCACATTGCCGGCCTTGCGGTGCGTGCGGCGGGTGCGCAGGCGGTAGTAGACCTCGACCTGCGGCTGGTTCCCGTTCTCGGCCAGCGCGGCGCGCAGGTCTTCCCAGGCGGCGCGCTCGGCCCTGGCGATCTCGGGGTCGTAGCTGTCCGAGAGCACGAACACGTCGAACTGCTGCGCGTGGCCGGTGTTGGCGACCGACTCGCAGGTGGCGCGCAGGCCGGCGAAGACGGTGGCCACGTCCTCGTTGCAGATCGGCATGATGATGGCGGTGCGCGCCTCGGGGTTCATCGGGTGGTGTGCCACCTGCTTGGCCGAGAGGGCGTGCCTGTCACCGAAGAGCGAGACGTAGAAGCCCATCAGCGCCGTCACGAAGCCGGTCACGACCCAGCCCGAGAGCAGGCCGTACAGGGCGATCTGGCCCCATTCGAGGAACTTGTTGTCGTAGTCGGGCTGCACCTGCGCGAACAGGGTGGAGGCGACCACCGTGCTGAGCACGGCCAGCAGGATGAAGACGGCGCGGCGCTGGCGCGCGGCGCGCTCCCAGGCCTGCTTCGGGAAGTGCACGGCCTCGGGCGCGGGCTCGCCGCCGACGCCCAGCTTCAGCAGCAGGGCGGTGCCGATGCTGTTCCAGAAGCCGCGCCAGGGGCGGGGCGTCATCGAGCCGCGGTGGATCGGCGGCGCGGTGACGGCGTTGGGATGGCGCTCCTCGCGCAGCGGGCTGCGGGTGGAGGGCACGGGCGCGGCCTCGAAGTCGGCCGGGGTGAGCACCTTCAGGTGGGAGAAGTCGTTCGGCTTCATGGACGGCTTTCTCCTTACCAGCGGGCCGACACGGCGTGGGCGGCGGTGTCGCCGATGGACGGCATGCGCTTGAAAACGCAGTCCGCGGCGGCGCCGGCGGCGTTCAGGGCGCCGGACGGAGCCGCATGGCCGGCAGCGCGCGGGCGCGCGGCGGCGAGATGGGGTTTTTGACGCAGACCGCCGCGCTGCGGACGCAGTGCGGAAGAGGGGCTGATCAGGTGGTTCATGCCGGCTATGGGGCAAAGCCCGTGCCAGCATGAAAACCTTATTTCACATCAACCACTTAGGTCGATTTTCGAGAGGCTTCGACGGCCGTTTCCGGGTGCCTGGCCCGGAAAACCCCCGTTTCTGTCGCCGCCGCCCGACAAGTGGGGCGCGGGCGGTGATGAAACTGAATCAAATCAAGCACTTAACCCTGTCGCTACTCGGCGACAGGGTCGCCGGGAGCCGATCCGGCCTCGGCCTTGAAGTGGCCAGGGGTGAGCGCATGCTTCTGCAGCAGGCGATAGAACTCGGTGCGGTTGCGGTCCGCCAGCCGCGCGGCGTCGGCGACGTTGCCGTCGGTCAGCTTGAGCAGGCCCACCAGGTACTCGCGCTCGAAGCGCTGCTTGGCGTCCGCATAGGTGAGCACTTCCACGGTGGGCACCCGCAGCGCCCGCTGCACCAGCGCCAGCGGGATCAGCGGCGAACTGGACAGGGCGCACACCTGCTCCACCACGTTGAAGAGCTGCCGCACGTTGCCCGGCCAGGGCGCGGTGGTCAGCGCCTTCAGCGCCTCGGGCGCGAAGCCCGAGAGGCGCTTGCCGTACTTGCCGGCCAGCTTGTGCAGGAAGTGGTTGGCCAGGAGCGGGATGTCCTCGCGCCGGTCGGCCAGCGAGGGCAGCGTCAGGGTGACGACGTTCAGGCGGTAGTACAGGTCCTCGCGGAACTGGCCGGCCGCCATGGCGGCGTCCAGGTCGCGGTGGGTGGCGGAGATGATGCGCACGTCCACCGCGATGGCCTGGGTGGCGCCCACCGGGCGCACCGCGCGTTCCTGCAGCACGCGCAGCAGCTTGACCTGCAGAGCAGGCGGCATGTCGCCGATCTCGTCGAGCATCAGCGTGCCGCCGTCGGCCTGCTGGAACAGGCCCTTGTGGTTCGCGTGGGCGTCGGTGAAGGCGCCCTTGACGTGGCCGAACAGCTCGGATTCGAGCAGCGCCTCGGGGATCGCGCCGCAGTTGACGGCGACGAAGGGCTTCTTCGCCCGCGCGCTGGCCTTGTGGATGGCGCGCGCCAGCACCTCCTTGCCGGTGCCGGAGTCGCCGCGCAGCAGCACGCTGGCGTCGGACTGGGCGACCATGCGCGCCTCGGCCAGCACCTCGGCCATGCGGCTGGAGCGGCTGACGATCTCGCTGCGCCAGGTCTCGTCGCCGGCGGCGGCGGGCGTGGCGGCCGGCGCGCCCAGGGCCAGCGCCTGGCCGATCTTGTCGAGCAGCTCGCGCGGCTCGTAGGGCTTGGTCAGGTAGGTGAAGACGCCGCGCGAGGTGGCCTCCACCGCGTCGGGGATGGTGCCGTGCGCGGTCAGCAGGATCACCGGCAGCGCGGGGTGGCGCTTGCGGATCTCGTCGAAGAGCTGCAGGCCGTCGCGCCCGGGCAGCCGCACGTCGCTGAGCACCAGGCGCGGGTGCTCGATCTCCAGTTGGGTGAGCGCCGATTCGGCCGAGGTGACGGCCGTGACCTGGTAGCCGGCGCCGGTCAGCCGCAGCGACAGCAGCCGCAGCAGGTCCGGGTCGTCGTCGACGACCAGGATGCGGGCGCCCTTGGCCGTGGCTTCGCTCAC
>NZ_JBIQNC010000147.1:0-7814 GCF_044462705.1 Xenophilus sp. | reverse complement strand
GGCGGCGGCGCGGGCGGGCGCGCGAAGCTGCGTTCGATGGCGCGCAGCGCCTCGATGCGGTCGTTGAGCTGGTCGATGCGGCGCTGCGCGTCCTTGAGCTGCTGCACCTGGCGGTCGCGGTCGTCCTCCACGCGGCGCTGCTCCAGGTAGCGCGCGGCCAGCAGCCGCGCCAGCGGCGCCAGCGACAGCCCCTCGGGCGAGGCATTGCCGGCCACCCGCTGCATCAGGCCGGCGGCGCGCGCCAGGTCGGGCGGGTTGCGCGTCTGCGCCAGCGCCAGGCCCAATTGCATCTGGGTGGCGGGGTCGTTCGGCTCGCCCAGGCGCGCGATCTCGGCGTTCAGCTCGCCGCCCGGCAAGCCGCGCACCCGGTCGGCGTAGGCGAGCATGGCGCCGATCGGGCCGGGCAGCGGCGGCATCAGTTGCGTGGCGGGCGCCTGCGGCTCGGCCTCGACCGGCATCACCGGCGGGGGCGGCGGCGGGACGCTGATCCGCGGCGGGGGTGTCGGCGGCGCGGGTGCCGGCGCCGGCGTGGTGCAGGCGGCCAGCATCAGCGCCAGGGCGGCGGCCGATGCAGCGGCGAAGCGGAGCGGGGTCCGCGAAGTCTGGGGGTGTGTCATGTCAAGCGTTGCGCGGCAGCTCGATGCGGAAGCGCGCGCCGGGGCCGCTGGGCAGCAGTTCGATGCGCCCACCATGGGCCGCAATGTACTCCTGCACGATCGAAAGCCCGATGCCCGTGCCCTTGACCGCATGCTCGGGCTGGCGTTCGCCGCGGAAGAAGGGCTCGAAGATGCGGTCGCGGTCCTGCTCCGACACGCCGGGGCCGGCGTCGGCCACCTCGATGACGGCCAGCGAGGGCGTGCTGGAGACGTGGAAGGCGATGGTGCCGCCGCGCGCCGAGAAGCGGATCGCGTTGGACAGCAGGTTGCCCAGCGCCGTGCCGAGCTTCACCGGGTCGACCGACACCGCCACCGGCTCGCCCTCGGCGTGCACCGTGAGGCCGCCGGCCTGCCACTGCAGGCGCTGCGCCTCGATCTGCTGCTCGATCAGCGGCAGCAGCGGCGTGCGCTGGCGGTTGAGCTGGCGCGCCTCGAAGGCGGCCGCGTTGAAGCGCAGCAGCGCCTCGATCTGCCCCTGCAGCGCCACCGTGTTCTGCTGCAGGATCTGCACCACCTCGCGCTGCGCCGGGCTGAGCTGGCCGGTCACGCCTTCCTCCAGCAGCGAGACGCCCTCGCGCAGTGCGGCCAGCGGGGTCTTGAGTTCATGCGAGACGTGCCGCAGGAAGCGTGCCTTGTCCGCGTCCAGTTCGGTCAGCCGCAGGCGCAGCCAGTCCAGCTCCTGCGCCACGCGGCGCACGTCGGCCGGGCCGCGGATGTCGATGGGCTCGTCCAGGCGGTTCTCGCCCAGGCCGTGGATGGCGCGCTCCAGCCGCTTGAAGGGCCGCGCCAGCCAGATGCCGAAGGCCAGCGCCATCGCCACCGCCAGCGCGCTGGCGGCCAGCACCTGCTGCATCAGGCGCCGGCGCGCGCGCTCCAGCCGCTCGGCCAGGGCGTTGTTCTGCGTCTCGATGAGGAACTGCGCCTGCTGCGCGATCTGCGTGTTCAGCGCGTCCAGCTCGCGGAACTGCACCGCCATCGAGGTCTCGCGCGTGAGGGCGGTGTCGGACGGGCCGTTCATCAGCCCCTCGATCACGTCCAGTTGCGTGCGCCAGGCCTCGGCCGACTGCGGCAGCATGCCGTTGTCCACCAGTTGCTGCACCACGCCCTGCGCATCGTGCGCGGCCTCGCCGAAGCGGCGGCGCAGCACGGCGTCGTTGAGCACCAGCGACTGGCGCCCGGACCGCTCCATCACCGCGCTGCGCTCGGCCAGCGACTGCGCCGCGCCCGACAGTTGCAGCGCGCGCTTGGCGGCGTCGCGGCTCTGCACCATCAGCCGGTCGTACTGCACCAGCGCGCGCAGCGACACGCCCACCAGCAGCGCCGTGATGAGCAGGAAGGCGAACAGCAGCAACTGCTGGAACGAGCCGCGGGCGCGGCGCGGAGCGGTCATGCGGCCAGCGGCTCGCTTTCGTCCGCGGCGCCCGTCACGCGCGTGACGACCTCGCCGCGCAGCGTGTGCGACAGCGCACGGGTGATCCGCACCTCCACCATCTGCCCCGCCAGCCGGGGCGGCGCCTCGAAATTGACGACGCGGTGGCAGTCGGTGCGGCCCATCAGCTCGGCCGGGTTCTTCTTCGACGGGCCTTCCACCAGCACGCGCTGGGTGGTGCCCACCAGCGCTTCCGACAGGCGCTTCACGTTGTCGTCGATGGTCTTCTGCAGGTGCTGCAGGCGCGCGAGCTTCACCGCGTGCGGCGTGTCGTCGGGGAGCTGGGCCGCCGGCGTGCCGGGGCGCGGGCTGAAGATGAAGGAGAAGCTCGAGTCGAAGCCCACGTCGTCGATGAGCTTCATCATCTTCGCGAAGTCCTCCTCCGTCTCGCCCGGGAAGCCGACGATGAAGTCGCTCGACAGCGCGAGCTGCGGGCGCACGGCGCGCAGCCTGCGGATCGTGCTCTTGTATTCCATGGCCGTGTAGCCGCGCTTCATCGCCATCAGGATGCGGTCGCTGCCGTGCTGCACCGGCAGGTGCAGGTGGCTCACGAGCTGCGGCACCCTGCCGTACACCTCGATCAGGCGCGGCGTGAACTCGTTCGGGTGGCTGGTGGTGTAGCGGATGCGCTCGATGCCCGGGATCTCGGCGATGTACTCGATCAGCAGCGCGAAGTCGGCGATCTCGCTGGTGTCGCCCATCCTGCCGCGGTAGGCGTTCACGTTCTGGCCCAGCAGCGTCACCTCCTTCACGCCCTGGTCGGCCAGGCCGGCCACTTCCACCAGCACGTCGTCCAGCGGGCGGTTGACCTCCTCGCCGCGGGTGTAGGGCACCACGCAGTAGCTGCAGTACTTGGAGCAGCCCTCCATGATCGAGACGAAGGCGGTGGCGCCCTCCACCCGCGCCGGCGGCAGATGGTCGAACTTCTCGATCTCGGGGAAGGAGATGTCGACCTGCGGGCGCTTCTCGGCGTCGCGCCGCGCCAGCATCTCGGGCAGGCGATGCAGCGTCTGCGGGCCGAACACCACGTCCACGTAGGGCGCGCGCTCGATGATGGCCGCGCCCTCCTGGCTGGCGACGCAGCCGCCCACGCCGATCTTCACGCCGCGCGCCTTCAGGTGCTGCACGCGGCCGAGGTCGGAGAACACCTTCTCCTGCGCCTTCTCGCGCACCGAGCAGGTGTTGAACAGGATCAGGTCGGCCTGCTCCACGTCCTGCGTGGGCTCGTAGCCCTCGGCGGCGGCCAGCAGGTCGGCCATCTTGTCCGAGTCGTACTCGTTCATCTGGCAGCCGAAGGTCTTGATGAAAACTTTGCGGGTCATGCGGCAACTCCCGTGGCGGTTGCGGTGAAAGTCCATGGCGTGCGCCGCCCGCGGGGCGAGCGGCGGGCACGGCCCCAGCCGGCGCGGCTACTCGTTCTGCGCCTTCGTGGTGAAGGGCCAGAAGTTCAGGAAGGGCTTGTTCGCCGCCTCGCGCTCGGCGGCGGCCTCGGTCGGCGTGAGGATCCACACCTCGCTGACCAGGCCGGCCGCGTCGCGCCGGTAGTTGACCGCCAGGTCCTGCCCCGTGAGGGTGGCCGGCGGCACGATCATGTTCTGCGGGTTGCGGATGCGCGCGCCCGGCGCCAGGCGCTCGGGCCGGCCGTCCAGCGCGGCCTCCGGGAAGCCGGTGATGACCAGCCTGCCGCGCAGCGTGTTGACGGGGAAGTTGCGGCCGCCCACGGCGGCCTCGTTCTGGGTCTGGACCTGGAACTGCGCATGCGCCGGCGCAGCGGCCAGCACCAGTGCGGCAGCCGCCGCCAGGACGGCGGCGCGGGTCGGACGGGCAGGGGAATCGTGGGGGGCGGGGCAGCGGTTCATGGGGTACATCCAGAGGCTGGCAACCCGCGATTCTAGGAGGGCGACGCGTTCCGCCGCGGCGCCCTCAGCAGCCGGCCAGCGCAGGGGCGGGCCGGGCGGCCCGGCCGGCCGCCGCGCCCGCCGGCGCCACGGCCGTGCGCTGCTGCACGCGTCGGGCCCAGTCGCAGGCCAGGTCGAGGAAGACGCGTTGCGACGCCAGCGTCACCAGGGTGTGCTCGATCGCCGGCTCGAAGCGGTACTCGATGTGCTGCGCGAAGGGCTCGCCGGCCATCTCGCCGAGCTGGTCGTGTCCGCGGTCGGCCACGTGCAGGCTCCCGGAGGACAGCATGAGGACCGGGGTGCCGCGCGCGGCCAGGGCCGACATGGCGGCGCGGAAGCGCTGCGCGTGGTCTTCCGGCGTCGGCGCGTCGGCGAGCTGTGCGCCGCGCCCGTGGATGCGGCCGCGCAGGGCGTTGGCGATCTTCTCGCGCAGCGAGGCGTTGAAGGGCAGCGCCACGATCCGGCGCAGCGCCAGCGCCAGGGCGGCGCGGCGGCGCGGGAAGGCGAAGCTGTCGAACAGCAGCAGCCCCGCCACGCGCGGGTCCTGCTGCGCCAGCGCCGCGCCGTACACCCCGCCCATGCACAGCCCGATGTGCAGGAAGCGGCGGATGCCGGTCATCGTCTCGACCAGCTGCATGGCGGCCAGCAGGTCGGCCACGCCCTGCTCGACGTGGCCGCCGTTGCCGCGCGGGGCGTCGCTGTCGCCGAGGCCGGCGAGGTCCAGGCGCAGGCTGGCGATGCCCTGCTGCGCCAGCCGGCGGGCCAGCTTGACGTTGATGCGGGCGGGGCCGGTGCGGTGGCCGGCGCCCTGGTTGATCAGCAGGCAGGCCAGCGGCGCGGCCGGCAGGGCGTCGGGCACGGTCAGCACGCCCATCAGCCGGGCGTCCTCGGGGCCGAAGCGGACGGGGGTCTCGGTCATGCCGTCGCTTCCGCGGGGGCGCGCAGCCGCTGCAGCAGTTGCTGCAGCGGTTCGGCCGGCACCATCGTCGCCTGGCCGGGCCGCTGCTGGTCTTCCGTCCAGCCCCAGGTGTGGGCGAAGGGCACCCGCTGCACCGGCCGCGCCAGCGCGCGCTGCGCCTCGGCCCAGGCCTGCGCCGCCGTGTCCTGCGGCATCGCCAGCACCGTCGTGCCGTGCGCGGGCGAGAGCGCGACGCGCTGCGGCACGAGCTCGCGCAGCTCCTGGCGCAGGCGTGCGGACAGCCCGTAGCCCAGCGGTCCCTCGGTGTAGGCGTCGGGCTCGGCGGCCAGGCGCCGGCGCAGCCCGGGCACCGGCAGGCAGAAGCTCTTGATCAGCACCGAGGCATGGGCCTCGCGCAGCGCGCGCAGATAGGCCGCGCCATCGAGGACCGGGTCCCACATCAGCAGGTGCTGCGGGCCCTGCGCCGCGGCGTGCGCGGCCGCGGCGGCGAGCGTGGCGCCGAGCCGTGCGCCGCACCAAGCCACCGGGACGGCGCCGGCGCGGCGCCGCAGCTCGGCATGGGCGGCCGCGACGTCGCCCTGCCAGCCCGCCATGTCGCCGTCCTCGTCGTCGCCGGGCGAGTCGCCGGTGCCGTGGTAGTCGAAGCGCAGCACGGCCACGCCGGCGCGCGCCAGCCGGTCCGACAGCACGCGCAGGAAGCGCTGCGCGCGGAACAGCTCCTGCCCCATCGGCGGGCACAGCAGCACCGCCGAGGCCGGTGCCAGGCCGGTCGCCGGCGCATGGAAGATGCCGAACAGGCGGCGCCCGGCGGGGCCGAAGGTCAGCGGCGTCATGCGGGCACGGCCTCCGCGAAGACGGGTGCCGGCGCGCGGACGGCGCAGCGCGCCACGGACACGATGGCACCGGGCAGGTCGAGCGTGGCCAGTTCCACCGTGGCCTGCCGGCCCGACGGGCCCGGGACCTGCACGCGCGCGAGGTCGCCGTCGAGGCCGGTGTACGGCGTCTGCGGGTCCAGCCCGAGGCCGGTGCCCACGGCCTTGAGCACGGCCTCCTTGCGGGTCCAGGCGCGCAGGAAGGCCGTCGCGCGCAGGGCGGGCGGCAGGGCCTGCAGCGCCGCGTGCTCCGCGGCACGGAAATACGCGGCGGACAGGTCCAGCGCGTCCGGCACCGGCCGCAGCAGCTCGATGTCGACGCCCACCTCGTGCGTGTCGGACACCGCCACCACGCCCGTCGCGCCGCTGTGGCTGAGGTTGAAGTGCGGCGTTGCCGCGTCGGCCAGCGCCGGCTTGCCGAAGGGACCGGTGCGCCATTCGGCGGCCAGGGCGGTGCGGCGGGGGCCGCGTACCGCGCAGAGGATGCCGTGCAGCGCCGCATGGGCGCACAGGTAGCGCCGGCGGTCCTGCTCGAAGGCGAAGGCATCGGCGCGCGCACGCTCCTGCGCCGACAGCCGGGCGATCGCCTCGGCCGGCACCGGCTGCGCCAGGTCGATGCGCCAGAGCCGGCAACCCGGCCAGGGGCTGTCGATCGATGTCGCGAGGCGGTGCATGCCGTTCACTGGCCGCGGCCCGCGAACAGGCGGGACAGCAGGCCCCGCTTCGCCGCGCCGGGCGCCGCCACGGCGGCTGCCGCTGCCGGCACCGCGGTGCGCGGCGTGGCCGCCAGTTGCGCCAGCGTCTCGAAGACGTAGCGCCGCGGCTCGATGCGCAGGCCCATGGCTGCCTCCGCCTGCTGGATCACCCGCATGGCCATCAGCGAGTCGCCGCCCAGGTCGAAGAAGGTGTCGGAGGGCCGGATCTCGTTCACGTCGATGCCGATGACGCTCGCCCAGACCTGGGCCAGCTCGGCCTGCTCGGGCTGCAGCAGCGCCGCGGCCTGCGCGGCCTGCGCCGGGGCGGCCTCGGCGGCTGCCGGCGCCTCGGCCGAACGTTCGGCCAGCGCCCGCAGGTGCGCCGCGGCGCGCGAGGCGGGCGCGTCCAGCAGCGCCGCCAGCGGGGCGCGCGGGTCGGCCGCCACGGCGGCGAGCAGCTCCATGTAGCGCTGGCACAGGGCCTCGCCGGTCTCGGGCAGGTAGATGTCGGCGTTGTAGTTGATGGCGCCTTCCAGGCCATTGGGCTTGTCCATCAGCCACAGGCCCAGGTCGTCGGTCGCGGCCTGCTGGCGCAGGTGGATCTGGCGGTGCCCCAGGCCGCCGATGTCGGCCGGGCGGGCGCGCGCGTCCTGGAAGGAGAACAGCGCCTGGTACAGCCCGGCGCCCTGCATCCGCTCCGCGAACTCGGGCTCGGTGGCCACGCGCTCGAAGGGCACCTGCTGGTGGTCCATCGCCGCCACCAGCTCGCGCTTGAGCTGCTGCACGAAGGCGCCCAGGTCCAGGCTGCGGTCGAGCGTGAAGGGCAGGGGCAGGACGTTGTTGAAGAAGCCCATCACCGGCTCCAGCCCCGGCTGCTCGCGTCCGCGCACCGGCGTGGCGACGACGATCGAGCCGTTCGGGCTGAGCGACGCCATCATCAGCACGTAGACGCCCAGGCACAGCATGCTGAGGGTCACGTCGTGCCCGCGCGCCGCCTCGCGCAGCCGCTCGGCCAGCGGCTGGTCGACGCGCACCCACAGGTTGCCGCCGGCGCCGGTCATGCCGGCGCGGCGGGGCAGGTCGGTCGGCAGCGGCGCGGGCCGCGGCGCCTGGGCGAAGCGCTGCTTCCAGAAGGCGAGCTGGCGGGCGCACTCGGGCGACTCCAGCCACTGGGCGAACCAGGCGGCGTAGTCGCCGTAGCTCACGGCCAGCGCCGGCAGTTCCGGCGCGCGGCCGGCGGCCAGCGCGCGGTAGGTCTCCGACAGCTCGGCCTGGAACAGGTCGAAGGACCAGCCGTCCCAGATCAGGTGGTGCGGCACGAAGAGGAAGGCGTGCTCCTCGTCGG
>NZ_JBIQNC010000146.1:0-13244 GCF_044462705.1 Xenophilus sp. | reverse complement strand
ACGATGGCGCCGACCACGGCCAGGTGGATCGCCTCGGCCTTGATGCTCTCGCGGCTTTGCACCGAGAACACGGCCGTGCCGCTCATCAGCAGGCGCGGCGCCTGCGCGCCCTGCCCGCGCGCGGCCGCGGCCGCCTCGCCGAAGGCCCGCTGCACGGCGGCGATGGCCTCGGCCTGCGCGTCGAGGTCGCTGCCGGCCGCATGGGTGCTGGCCAGCATGACGGCGCGCGGCGCATCGCGCGCCGCCCACACGCCCTCCTCGCTCTTCGGCGCGGTGGCGGGGATCAGCGCCTCGGCGATGCGGGCCGATTCGCCGGTGGGGTCGCGCTCCAGCAGCGGCTTGAAGGCGTTGCCGGCCGGCGTACCCAGCAGCGACAGCGTGTCGAGCACGGCGTCGCGCAAGCCCGCGGCGGTGAAGTGATCGGGCGTGACCGCGGGCGAGAGCTGGTAGCGGTGGTCGAAGACCCAGGTGCCGGCCTCGCGGAAGTCGCTGTGGTCGCCGTTCTGCACCTGGTCGAACAGGCCGCCGGCGCGCAGCAGCCGGCCCATCTCGCGCGACACCTTCGCGCGGTCGGCGGCGTCGGCGCCGCCCTCGATGCCGATGAACAGGGTGCGCGAGGCGATGCCGCTCTGGAGCTGCTCGATCAGCAGGCGCTGCTTGGCGTCGGGGCTGGCGGGAAGGAAGGCCGACAGGTCGGCGCTGAACTGCGAGCGCGCGATGACGCCGATGCCGGCCGCCACCAGCAGCAGCCACAGCACGAGCGCCAGCGCGCCGTGTCGCGGGCGGGCGCCGGCCTGGCTCACGGCGTGCCGCGCCCGGGCACGATGGTCATGACGGAGCGGTCGCCGCCGATGAACTCCATCTCCACGCCCAGCACCTCGCCGCCGCGGCCGCTGATGCGCAGGCTGCGCACCTGCGCGGCCAGGGCCGGGTCGATCGGGTCGAGGTCCAGCGCCCAGCCCTTCTCGTCGCCCGAGAGCTTCGTGCGGAAGTAGCGCTGCAGCTGCGGCGCATTGCCCATCAGGGTGCCGCGCATGGCCTCGATCATGCCCATCACCTCGGGCATGCTGTCCAGCGTGGTGGTGCGGGTGCGCCCGCCGCGCTGCATCACGAGCTGGTTGCCCTCCACCGACATCGAGTCCGGCCGCGGGCTGAGGGTGCGACGCACCAGCTTGTCGGGCGCCTCGAAGCTGAGCACACCGGCCGACTGCAGCGGGCCGTCGACCCCGCGCACGTAGCGCTGCTCGGTGAAGCGCGCCTCGCCTTTCTGCTGCCGGGCCAGCAGCGCCATCAGGTCATGAACGCCGAAGGCCCAGGCGGGCGCGGTGCAGGCGGCCAGCAGCAGGGCCGCGGCCAGCAGGCGGCGTTCAATCCGGGGAAGCAGTCTCATCGTCCAGCCAGAAATCATGGAAGTTGAACCAGTTGCAGGGATGCGTGCGGCACAGCAGCTCCAGCCGCCGCACGTAGGCTTCGAGGGCTTCGCGGATGCGCTGTTCCCGCAGGACCGGGTCGGCGATGCGCGCGGAGAAGTCGGCCAGCGGCTCGAACACCACCTGGTAGCGGTTGCCGCCGAGGTAGACGCCGGCCATGAACAGCAGCTTGCGCCGCAGCAGCGCCGCCAGGCGGAACGGCCCGTCGCTGAAGGGCGCGGGCCGGCCCAGGAAGGGCAGGCGCACGGTGGCGCCCCGGCTGCCGGCGTCGGCCTCCTGCGGCGGCAGCGTGCGGTCGCCCAGCATGCCGGCCATGCGGCCGGCGTCCAGCCAGTCGCGCAGCTCCAGCATGGTGCCCGGCCGGCCGAGCGCGATCACCTCGGGCTTGAAGGCCGGCAGCGCGATGGCGTCGAGCACGGCGTTGATGCGCCGCGCGTTGTCCGGGAACATGAGCATCGCCAGTCGCAGGTCCAGATCGCCCGAGCCCCGCTGGCGGCAGGCCGACAGGGCCTCGAAGCTGCCGACGTGCGCGCCGATGAGGAAGGCGCCCCGGCCGCTGCGCAGCTCGTCCTCGATCACCTGAATGCCCTCGATGCGCACGTCGAACAGGTCGAGCCGGCCGCGCAGGAAGTAGACGCGGTCCAGCACGGTGGAGGCGAAGGCGTGCAGCAGCCGGTAGCCGTCGGCCCATTGGGCAGGGCGGCCGAGCGCGCGGCCGAGGTAGCGGCGGGCGTTGCGGCGCTGCACCGGCGAGAACAGCAGGAAGTACAGCGTGATCGGGTGCAGCAGCCACCGCGCCGCCGGCCGGCCCAGGCGCAGCGCCACCCAGCAGATGAAGCGCAGGGCGGCGAGGTTGCTGCGCTCGGGTGCCCGGGCCCAGTCCGCGGCCGGGGCCGCGTCCTTGCCGAGCACGCTCATGACCCGGTATCCCCCGGCAGCCACCGCCCCGTCGCCGCCAGCGCATCGCCCAGGCGCACGTCGAAGCGCACGCCGCGCGCGGCGCCCTCCTCCGGCGTCAGCTCGAACACCAGGCTCGCGCCGGGGCGCACCGGCGCCAGGAACTTCGCCGCCGCCAGCGTGGGCGTGTCGCCCAGGCGCGTGCGCAGTGCGGGCACGCCGCGCATCGCCTCCTGCAGCTCGGCCAGCAGCAGCGCGCCGGGCAGGAGGGGCTGGCCGGGGAAGTGGCCGGCGAAGCAGGGGTGGTCCTCCGGCACCTCGTGCGTGAGCCGCACGGCCGCGCCGTCGGCGGCGAACTGCGCCAGCGCGAACTCGCGCAGCGCGCGCACGGTGAGCTTGCCCGTGCCCTCGCGCGGCAGCGCGTCAACATGCACCACCTTGCGCGGCAAAAAGACCGCCTCGATCCGCTCGCGCAGCGCCGCCACGACGTCCTGCGCCGACAGCTCGGGCGCGACCACGAAGGCGACCGTGCGCACGACGCCGTCGGCCACGTCGTCGGGCAGCCAGAAGGCGCCGTCCTGCACCCCGGGGATGCTGTTGAGGTGATAGTTCAGGTGCCCGAGCGAGCTGCGCCGCCCGGCCACGTGGATCAGGTCGTTGGCGCGCCCGAGCAGGCGGAAGCGCTGCGGGTCGATCAGCTCGAGCACGTCGGCCATCGGCGTGGGCGCCGGGATGAAGTCGCCGTCGAAGACGAAGCGCTCCTGGCCGTCCTCGCCGGTGCGCGCATGGACCTCGATCGCACCGAAGGTCTCCCACACCTCGCTCACGGTGGTGCGCCGCGTGGCGACCTGGCCGGACTCGGTACTGCCGTAGATCTCGATGAGCTGCCCGCCCAGCGCCTGCTCGGCCTGCGCCGCGAGCTGGGGCGACAGCGGCGCGGTCGCCGACAGGATCAGCTCGGTGGGCGGCAGCGCGATGCCGGCGTTCAGCAGCGTCTTCAGGTGGAAGGGCGTGGTCACCAGCGCGCGCGGCCGGGGCACCGAGGCCAGCGCCTGCACGATGTCGGCCGGATAGAAGGGCCGGCCGCTGTCGAAGGCCGCCCCGCCCTGCATCGCCAGCAGCACCGTCGATTCGATGCCGTAGCTGTGCTGCACCGGCACCGTGGCCACCAGGTTCAGCCCCGCGAGCGAATCGAAGCCCAGCAGGCTGCACAGCCGCGGCACGGCGGCCTCGACGTCGCCGACCAACGTGTCCCAGCGCTTGGCATGGGGCTGAGGCACGCCGGTGGAGCCGGAGGTGAGCAGGCTCACCGCATGCCGGGCGCCGTCGAAGCGCGGCACCTCGGCATCGCCGCCGTCGTCCAGGCCGGTCCATTCGACGGGCACCTGCGGCAGGCCGGGCGTGTCCATCGCGGGATGGTCGGTGAGCACGAAGGCGCCGGGATGCGTTTCGACGAGGCGCGCCAGCGTCTCGGCCCGCGCATCGGGCGGCAGCAGGCTGGCGTGCCCGCGCAGCAGCGCCGCACCCAGGCACACGGCGAAGGCATAGCGCTCGCCGCACAGGTTGATGGCGGGGCCGGCCGACGGCAGCCGCTGCGCCTGGCGCCGCACGTCGGCCAGGAAGGCGCGGGCGCTGATCGCGCGCCCGCGGTGCCAGGCCAGCGGCGCATCGGGGTCGCGGCCGGCCAGCAGCGGCAGGCCGGGCGGGGATGCCGGATCGTTCATCGCGTTCATGGCGGGCGCGTGCCCGCGGAGGCCTCGTCGGCGTTGGCGTAGAAGGCGCGCACGGCGTCGATCAGCCGCGTGCGCTCGAATTCGGGGTGCAGCCGGTAGCGCAGCAGGTACTCGCCGACGAACAGCACCCCCACCCCGATGGGCGTGATGAGGTTGGAATAGAGCGACCAGGCCGCGAAGGACAGGCCCGCATACACCGCCACCGACAGCACCGCCACGACCGCGAAGTACACCGTCCAGACGCGGGTGAGCGATGCGGTGTAGGCGCGGTGCCCCGGCGACAGCGGGTGGATGCGCTGGGCGAACTGCCCGATGAGCGACAGGCGCCCCGGCCGCAGCGTGCTGCCGAACCAGCCGCACAGCAGCGCATTGATGCCCACGTGCTGGAACAGGTACAGCCGCTCGGGACCGATGGCCTCGCTGCGCAGCACCGCGACGAAGAACAGCACGCCCGCCACGAGCACCAGCGCGGCGCCGGCCCGCCCGAAGCGGGCCGCCGCCAGCCCCAGCGCCGTCAGCCACAGCGGGCCCAGCAGCACCGGCACGGCCCAGGGGGCGGCCGGATGGAACAGCATCATCCAGTGCGACAGCAGCGCGTAGGCGACGCCCGCCGCCAGGAGGAGCGCCAGGCGCCAGGCCGGCATCTCGCTGCCCTTACGTGGTGCGGTTCTGCTCGACGTGGGCGGCCAGGCTGCGCAGCGACTCGAAGATCTGCTTGTTGCGCTCGTCGTCCGAGCGCAACTGGAAGCCGTAGCGGCGCGAGATCTCCAGCGCGACCTCAAGGATGTCGATGGAATCCAGGCCCAGGCCGTCGCCGTACAGCGGCACCGTCGGATCGATCTCTTCCGGCGCGGTCTCCAGGTTCAGGGCGTTCACCAGCACCGCAGCCAGCTCGCTTTCGAGCGGAGACTGAGCGGAAGATGCAGAAGAGGCGTTAGCGGACACTCGTTGACTCCGGAGCGTTGAGGAAATTCACACGTGAACGGGAAATTATAGAAGTCGGGCTTGGATAGACTGCCCGCATCTGACCCTCCGGAGCCCACCATGGCAGACCCCTTGCTGCTCGCCCGCCGCGACTCGACCGAGTGCTTCCTCCTTCCCGGCCTGGCCAACCGGCACGGCCTGATCACCGGCGCCACCGGCACCGGCAAGACCGTCTCCCTGCAGACGCTGGCCGAGCAACTTTCGGGCATCGGCGTGCCGGTGTTCATGGCCGACGTCAAGGGCGACCTCACCGGCATCAGCCAGGCCGGCAGCATCGGCGGCAAGATGGCCGCCACGCTGAAGGAACGCGGCATCGAGCTGCCCGCGCCCGTCGCCTGCCCCGTGACGCTGTGGGACGTGTTCGGCGAGCAGGGCCACCCGGTGCGCGCCACCGTCTCCGACATGGGCCCGCTGCTGCTGGGCCGCATGCTCGACCTCAACGAGACCCAGGCCGGCGTGCTCAACCTGGTGTTCAAGATCGCCGACGACAACGGCCTGCTGCTGCTGGACCTGAAGGACCTGCGCGCCATGCTGCAGTACGTGGGCGACAACGCCAAGCAGTTCACCACCGGGTACGGCAACATCAGCGCGGCCAGCATCGGCGCCATCCAGCGCGGCCTGCTGGCCATCGAGACGCAGGGCGGCGACAAGTTCTTCGGCGAGCCGATGCTGAACATCCAGGACTTCATGCAGACGGCGAACGGCCGCGGCGTGGTCAACATCCTGACGGCCGACAAGCTGATGAACTCGCCGCGCCTGTACGCGACCTTCCTGCTGTGGATGCTGTCGGAGCTGTTCGAGCAGCTGCCCGAGATCGGCGACCCCGACAAGCCGAAGCTGGTCTTCTTCTTCGACGAGGCGCACCTGCTGTTCGACGACGCGCCCAAGGCGCTGGTCGAGCGCATCGAGCTGGTGGTGCGGCTGGTGCGCTCCAAGGGCGTGGGCGTGTACTTCGTGACGCAGAACCCGCTGGACATCCCCGACTCGGTGCTGGCGCAGCTGGGCAACCGCGTGCAGCACGCGCTGCGCGCCTTCACGCCGCGCGACCAGAAGGCGGTGAAGGCCACCGCCACCACCATGCGCCAGAACCCCGGGCTGGACATCGAGAAGGCCATCACCGAGTTGGCCGTGGGCGAGGCGCTGGTGAGCCTGCTCGACGAGAAGGGCCGGCCCGGCGTGACCGAGCGCGTCTTCGTCATCCCGCCCGGCAGCCAGATCGGGCCCATCACGCCCGAGCAGCGCCAGAAGCTGCTCGCCGGCTCGCTGGTGGCCGGGGTCTACGACAAGGCGGTGGACCGCGAGTCGGCTTACGAGAAGCTCAAGGGCCGCGCCGACAGCGCGCCCGATGCGCCCAGTGCCCCCGCGGCCGGCGGCGCCGCCAAGGCCGGCACGGCGCAGGAGGAAGGCAGCTTCCTCAACGACCTGCTGTTCGGCACCACCGGCCCGCGCGGCGGCAAGAAGGACGGCCTGGTGCAGACCATGGCCAAGTCGGCCGTGCGCACCATGGGCACCAACGTGGGCCGGGAGATCCTGCGCGGCGTGCTGGGCGGCATCTTCGGCGCAAAAAAGCGCTGAACCGCTGCTGTTCAGGCGAGCGCCGTGCGGCGGCTGCGGAAATCGATCGCTTCCTTCTCGATGTCGAAGTCGTAGAGCGATTTGCGAAGCTGCGCGGAGTTGGCAATCTCGCGGTCGCGCTGCGCCAGGTCCTTGTACTTGGAGTCGTAGCGCAGGCCGTTCTTCCGGGCTTCGGCCTGCACGAACGAGGCGCGCGGACGGCGCAGCGCCTCGTAGTCCTGCAGCGCCTCCTCGATCTCCTTGCCGCCGCTGCAGGCCTGCAGGAGCACCGACAGCGCCGTGCCGTCCTCGATGGCCTGGTTCGCCCCCTGGCCCAGGTGGGGAAGCATGGGGTGCGCCGCATCGCCGAGCAGCGCCAGCCGTCCGTTCACCCACCGGCCGAGCGGCCGGCGGTCGTAGAGGCCCCACCAGAAGCAGGTCTCGACCTTGTCCAGCAGCTCGGTGACGCGCGGATCCCAGCCGGCGAACGAGGCCGCCAGCTCATCCCGGTCGCCGATCGCGGACCAGGACTCCACCGTTTCGTTGTCCGTGGGCACGAAGCCGACGTAGTTCAGCAGCTCTCCACGGCGCACGGGAAACACCATGAAGTGCTTGCCGTCGCCCATCCACACCTGGTGCGCCTCGCGCCGCCACTGGGGCAGCCTGTCGGCTGAAATCAGGCCCCGGTAGGCACGGAAGCCCGAGTATTCGGGCGCCGAGGGCTCCACCACGTGCTTCTGCAGGACGGAGTTGATCCCGTCGGCCGCGATCACGACGTCGGCATGGGCCACGTGGCCGTTGGCGAAGCTCAGGTGCGCGCCCTGCTCGTCCTGCGTGAACCCGGTGCAGCGGTGGCCGGTGTGGATCGCGGCGGACGGCACGGCCTCGGCCAGCACCTGCAGCAGATCGGCGCGGTGCATGCCGTACATGCCGTTCCAGCCGCTCGAATCGGCGGTCAGGATCTTGCCGACCACCGAGCCGTCCATGCGGTAGTACTCGGACCCCGGGCCGACCTTGGCGCCCACGCGCGCCAGCGGCGCGCCCAGCCCCATCCGCTCGAGCTGCCGCAGGCTGTTGGGGTAGATGAAAACGCCCGCGCCGACTTCTCCCAGGGCGCTGGCCTGCTCGTACACGGCAACGTCGATGCCGCGGTGCAGCAAGGCGTTGGCGGCGGCCAAGCCGCCGATGCCGCCGCCCACGATGGCGACATGAATACGGTCTGACATGAATTGCTCTTTCGATGGATCAGGATTTGATTTTTTCGGAACCCAGCAAATCCTTGACGGCTTGGTATTCCCTGGAAATTTCTTCGGCCAATTGATTTGCCGGCGCCCATTCCTGCACGATGCCCATGGGCTGGAGCTGCGCGGCAATGGCCGGATTGCGCACCGTCGCTTCCAGTGCGGGGAGGACCTTCTCCAGCACATTCCCGGGAATATCCGCGGGCATGAAAAACCCGAACCACACCCCCTGGATATCGTGCTTGTAGCCCAATTGCCGCAGCGTCGGGACGTCCGGGAATTCCGGGAATTTCGACGAGATGGCCAGGCCCTGCAGCGTACCGCTGCGCATGTGCGCGCTCACGGCGCCCAGCGCCAGGATGATCGCGTCGATGTGCCCGCCGATCAGGTCGGTCACGGCCGGTGCCGCACCCTTGTAGTTCACCGAGGTCATCTCGGTGCCCGTGGCCGCGCTCACCAGCCGCACGCTGATGTCGCCCGCGGACCCCGGCCCCGCGTTACCGATGCGGATGGCGTTGGGCTGCTTGCGCGCCTGCTCCACCAGCTCCTTGAAGTTCTTGAACGGCGCATCCTTGCGCGCCACCAGGATGGAGGGGCTGCGGGTCGCCAGCGCCAGGGGCGTCAGGTCCTTCAGCGGGTCGTAGGCGGCCGTCGCAGGGTCGATCACGCGCCGGATCGTCAACGGGCTGTTCTGCGCATAGAGCAGGGTGTAGCCGTCCTTGGGCGCGCGGATGACCGATTGCGTGCCCAGCGACCCGCCCGCCCCCGGGCGGTTCGACACCGTGACGGCCACGCCCAGCAATTTCCCCAATTCGTTGCCCATCAGGCGGGCCGCGGTATCGGCGGCGTCGCCCGAGGCGAGCGGCGTGACCAGATTGATGGGCATGCGCGGATATTCACTGTCATTGGCGCGCACGACGAGCGGCGCGGCCAGCAGGCCGGCAAAACCCAGGATTTTTCGTCTCTTGATCATTCTGAAATTCCGGTGGCGCGAATTCTTCAAAGCGTTGACACCCGGCAAATTCTCGAGAGGGGTGCCGGTTGACGCAAGACAATGTTTCGCATTGCGCAAGAAACGGCTGCCCGCGCCGCCGCCGCGGCCTTCGATAATCGATCGATGTCCGACGAGCACCGAGCGCATTCCCGAGATTTCGTCGCCTCGCTGGACAAGGGGCTGAAGGTCCTGCTGTGCTTCGACCGCAAGCACCCCAGGCTGAACCTCTCCGAGGTCGCGCGCCTGACGGGCTACTCCCCCGCCACGGCGCGCCGGCTGCTCATGACGCTGCAGGCGCTCGACTACCTGCATGGCGACGGCAAGCACTTCTGGGTGGCGCCCCGCACCCTGCTGCTCGCGCGGCCCTACCTGGCGTCGCGCCCCGCCGCCCAGTTGGCGCAGCCCGTTCTCGACCTGCTGGCCGAGCGCACGCGCCAGTCGGCGTCCCTGGGGATCCTCCTCGACAAGGACGTGCTGATCATCGCCCGCTCCACCGGACGGCGAACGCTGTCGACCGGCCTGGGCATTGGGTCGCGGCTGCCGGCCTATTGCTCGTCGCTGGGCCGGGCCCTGCTCTCCACGCTGCCCATGCAGGACGTCACGAACTACCTGGCGAGCACGGCGCTGGAGCCATGGACGCCGAAGACCACCCGGACCATCGCGGCCGTGACGGAGCATGTGACCCGCTGCCGCGTCACGGGCTGGGCGGAATGCAACGAAGAGCTGGAACTGGGCGTCCGCTCGATCGCGGTGCCCGTCCACAACGCCGCGGGCGAGGCCGTCGCCGCAGTGAGCCTCTCGGTGCGGGCCGAGCGGATGACCATGCAGGCGTTCGAGGAAACGCATCTCGGCGCCATCCGGGAGGCAGGCAGGCGACTCGGCGCGACCGTCCCCTTCGATTGAGACGGCCTGGGTCTTCTCACCAGCGCAGCAGCCGCGGCCCGATGAGCGCGCCGGCCGCGACCGGCAGCGCGATGCCCAGCACGTACCAGACCGCCAGGAAGGGCGCCGTCAGCTCGGGGCAATGCAGGGCATAGACGGCGGCGCCGGCGCCGCCCGCCAGCGCGCCCGCCGCGGCGCCGGCGGCCGCGGGCCGCGTCGGCGCCAGCGTGCGCAGCGCCGCCAGGACGGCCACGAACACCGGCAGCGCCATCAGCCCGATGCTCCACACGCAGGTGCGCCAGGTCTGCCCCATCAGCGCCGGCATGCGCGCCTCATCGGGCATGCGCCACCAGCCGACGGCCGCCAGCACCCAGACCGCCAGCACCGGCAGCACCGCACCCAGCCAGGCCCGCCGCACGCGCACGCCGGGGTGCGCCAGGCGCTGCACCATCACGTAGCCGGCGATGCCGATGCAGGCCGGGAACAGCAGCTTCACCCAGAACATGGGCCAGAGCATCGCCTGCACCAGGTCGCGGCGGACGCCGTAGTCCACCAGCATGATGGCCGCGGCCGCCGGCAGGCCCAGGGCCAGCGCCAGCCCGAGGCGCCGGCTCGCGGCGCGCCGCGGCGCGGGCGCGACCTGCGCCGCCAGCAGATCGGCAAGATCGTCGGTCTTCATGCTTTCCTCCCCCCGCTGCGCATCTTCGCCGCCAGCGCCTTCAGGCCGCGGTGGATGCCCACCTTGACGGCCGATTCCGACATGCCGGTGAGCTTCGCCGTCTCGGCCACCGACAGCCCTTCGAGCTTCACGTGCACGATCGGCAGGCGGTGCCGGTCGGGCAGCTGCGCGAGCAGCGCCTGCACATCGCGCCGCGCATCGCTGGCCTCCGTGGCCGATTCGGCGAACACCGCCGTCTCGTCATCCAGCGGATCGTGCAGCGCCTCGCGTGCCGACTTGGCGCGCAGCAGGTCGATCACCTTGTAGCGCGCGATCGCATGCACCCAGGCCGTGAGCGGCTGGTCGCGCTGGTAGGTGTGGCGCTGGTTGTGCATGGCGAGCAGGCATTCCTGGACGAGGTCTTCCACTTCATCGGGCCACCCGAACAGCCGCCGCGCGACGAAGACCCGCAGATGGCCCGACAGCCGCTGCAGGAAGCGCCGGTACGCCTCGCCGTCGCCGTCGAGGCCGCGCACGAACAGCGCGTGCAGCTCGGCCTCGACCTCGGCCGCACGGAAAGGCGTTGTTCTCGTTGTTCGTTCCATGGGTCCGGGCGGTTACAGCCGCCGCCGGAATGAATTTCTGCGCGGATTGTGCACGGCGCTGTAACCGCCGCATCGCGCCGGCAGAACTCAGGACGACCGCGCCGGCCGGCAGGTTCTTTCCGCTCAACCTTTCAACGTTTCAAGGAGTCCACTCATGACGAACCGCACTTTGACCGCCGCCACCGCCCTCGCCTTCGCCGCCCTGGCCAGCGGCGTCGCCCTCGCGCAGGAGAACAAGCCCATGGCCGACAGCATGGCCAAGATGGAGAAGTGCTACGGCGTGGCGATGGCCGGCAAGAACGACTGCGCCGCCGGCCCCGGCACCACCTGCGCCGGCACCTCGAAGACGGACTACCAGGGCAACGCCTGGAAGAACGTGCCCGCCGGCACCTGCACCAGCATCAAGACGCCCAAGGGCATGGGCTCGCTCATGCCCATCAAGTCGTAAAGACCACCCCCCGCCTGCGCGGACTGCGTTCCGCTCCGGCAACCCCCTGCAAGGGGGCACACCCAGCGGCCCGGCCAAGCCGGTTCCGCGGGTGTCCCCGCATGGCCTGCTCCGCGGCCTTTCGAGTGGCATCGCGGGGCGCGAAGACACCATCCGCGACCTGGATCGAGGCATCTCATGAAGACCATCGACGCTCCGATATCCGTCGGCCTGGGCCTCAAGCCCGAACACTTCGACGCGGCGCTCTCGGCGCGCGCGCCCGGCCTCTGGTTCGAGGTGCACCCGGAGAACTACATGGTGGACGGCGGTCCCCGGCTCGCCTGGCTGGAAGCGATGCGCGCGCGGCATCCGCTGTCGCTGCACGGCGTGTCGCTCTCGCTCGCCGGCGAGGAGGAGCCCGACGCCGGGCACCTGCGCCGGCTGGCCGCCCTGGTGCGCCGCTTCGAGCCGGCGCTGATGTCGGAGCACCTGGCCTGGTCGCGCGCCGGCGGACGCTACCTGCCCGACCTGCTGCCCGCCCCGCGCAGCGACGCGCTGCTGCGGCGGGTGGCGGACCGCCTCGACGCCGTGCAGAACGCGCTGGGCCGGCAGGTGGCGATCGAGAACCCGTCGCACTACCTGCGCCTGCCGCACGCATGGGACGAGGCCGGCTTCCTGCGCGAGCTGGCGCGGCGCAGCGGCTGCGCCCTGCTGCTGGACATCAACAACGTCCACGTGTCCGCGCGCAACCTCGGCTTCGACGCCGGGGACTACCTCGACCGCTTTCCCGCGCAGGCGGTGGCGGAAATCCATCTCGCCGGCCACACGCCGGACCCGGTCCATGGCGAGGCGCTGCTCGTCGACTCGCACGACGCGCCGGTGGCCGAGGCCGTGTGGGCGCTGTACCGCCGCTTCGTCGAGCGCGCCGGTCCGAGGCCAACGCTGATCGAGCGCGACGACAGGCTGCCGCCCTTCGGCGAACTGATGGCCGAGCGCGATCGCGCGGCCTCGATCGCGGCCCAGGCCGCAGCGGTGCCCGCATGAACACCGGCACCTTCGAGCGCGATTTCCTCGCCGCCCTGTGGGCCGATGCGCCGGAGCAGCAAGCGCTCGCCGCGCAGCCCGGCTTCGCCATCTACCGAAACACCGTGCGCAAGGGCTGCATCGACGCGCTGGAAGCGAACTTCCCCGCGGTCGTGCGGCTGGTCGGGCGTGACTGGTTCCGCGCCGCGGCCGCCCGCCATGCGAGCGCCACGCCGCCCGACGATGCGCGCCTGGTGCACTACGGCAGGGCGTTCCCGGCCTTCCTCGCGGGCTTCGCGCCGGCCGCCGGCCTGCCCTGGCTGCCGGCCGTGGCGATGCTGGACCGGCTGTGGACCGAATCGCATGCGGCGGCCGACGCACCGGTGCTGCAGCCGGCCGCGCTGGCCCGCATCGCGCCCGAGGACCTGCAGGCGCTGCACCTGCCGCCGCACCCGGCCGCACGCTGGCACTGGTTCGACGGCGCGCCCATCCACAGCATCTGGTCGGCCAACCGCAGCGGCGACGCGCAGGCCCTGGCCGCGCTGCCCGACCTGCCGTGGCGAGGCGAAGGCACCCTGCTGCTGCGGCCTGCGCAGGCCGTGACCTGGCAGCCGCTCGACGCCGCCGGCTGCGCCTTCCTGGACGCATGCCGGCGCGGCGCCACGCTGGGCGATGCCGCGGTGGACGTGCTCGGCCGCCATCCCGATGCCGACGTCGCCGCCCTCCTCGCGCTACTGCTGCAGGCAGGCGCCTTCACCACTCCCAACCCGCACGCCACGCCATGACGAACGCCGCCCACACCGCCCCCGCCGGCCC
>NZ_JBIQNC010000145.1:11202-13343 GCF_044462705.1 Xenophilus sp. | reverse complement strand
GCCAGCCCGCTCGGCCCCATCGCCAACGCGCTGCTGTTCGAGCGCCCGGGCGGCGGCTGGGCCGCGATGATCTCGCTGCATGCCGGCCCGAAGTTCGCGCACGCGAAGGTCGCGGCGGCGCTCGCGGGCCTGCCCGACGTGACCGTGGCCGACGTCGGCGACGAGCTGGGCGACCTGTACCGCCGCTACCTGCACGAGGCCTTCGTGCAGGTGGCGCTGGGCGCGCTGGCGGTGGTCGTGCTGCTGGGCCTGTGGCTGCGGTCGGGCCGGCGCCTGTTCGCCGTGTGCCTGCCGCTGGCGGCGGCGGTGGTGCTCACCCTGGGCGCCATGGCGGCGCTGAACATGGCGCTGTCGATCCTGCACCTGGTCGGCCTGTTGCTGGTGGTGGCGGTGGGCTCCAACTACGCGCTGTTCTTCGACCAGTTGCGCGAGACCGGCCACGCCGACGAGGACACCCTGGCCTCGCTGATGCTGGCCAACCTGACGACGGTGGTGTCCTTCACCCTGATCGCCATCTCCGCGATTCCCTCGCTCTCGTCCATCGGCCAGGTGGTGGCGCCGGGGGCGCTGCTGGCGCTGCTGCTGTCGGCGGCCTTCGCGCGGGCGAGGGCGTAGAGAATGCGGGCGGCCGCCATGAACACCCTTGCCCCGACCGCCCCGCCGCCGCCCTGGCGCGCACCGCCCTTCCTGCGCGCCAGCGCCGCGCTGCACCTGGGCGCGGCCGCGGCGGCCGTGGCGGTGCCCGGCGCCTGGCCCTGGGCGCTGGGCGCGGTGGTGCTGAACCATGCGGCCATCACCGCCATCGGCCTGACGCCGCGCAGCCGCTGGCTGGGCCAGAACATGACGCGGCTGCCGGCCGCCGCGGCGGCGCGCGGCGAGGTCGCGCTGACCATCGACGACGGGCCGGAGCCCGGGGTCACGCCCGCCGTGCTGGACCTGCTCGACGCGGCCGCCGGCCAGCGCGCCACCTTCTTCTGCATCGCCGAGCGGGTGCAGGCGCACCCCGCACTGGCGCGCGAGATCCTGGCGCGCGGCCACAGCATCCAGAACCACACGGCGCGGCACCGGCACAACTTTTCCGTCCTCGGGCCGCGCGGCTATGCGGCCGAGATCTCCCGCGCACAGGACATGATCGCGGCCGTGGCCGGCGAGCGCCCCACCTGCTTCCGGGCGCCGGCGGGATTCCGCAACCCTTTCCTCGCGCCCGTGCTGCATCGCCTGGGGCTGCTGCTGGTGAGCTGGACGCGGCGCGGCTTCGACACCCGCGAGCGCGATGCCGCGAAGGTGCTGGCGCGGCTGGCCGATAACCTGGTCGCCGGCGACATCCTGCTGCTGCACGACGGCCATGCGGCGCGCACCGCGGCCGGCCGGCCGGTGGTGCTGGAGGTGCTGCCGCCGCTGCTGGCGCAACTGCAACGCCAGGGCCTGCGCTCGGTCACGCTGCCCCAGGCCCTGCGCGAACCCATCGACGAATGAACGCCATCGCCCAACCCCAGAGCCTCTCGCCCGACGCCGCCTGGCGCGACCTGCACGCGCAGGCCACCGCGCCGTACCGGCAGTCCGGCAACTTCGGCTGGCACTTCGCCCGCGGCAAGCTGGGCTGGGACCCGGCCTTCCGCGGCATCGTCTCGCGCGGGCTGATCGGGCCGGCGCGGCCGCGCATGCTGGACATCGGCTCCGGCCAGAGCCTGTTCGCCAACCTGCTGGCGAGTGCGGCCGCGATGCAGCGCGACGGCGCCTGGCCGATGGCCTGGGCACCGACGCCGGCCGAGCCGGTCTACACCGGCATCGAGCTGATGCCGCGCGACGTGGAGCGCGCCCGGCGCGCGGTGGGGCACATCCGCCCTGTGCCCACGCTGGTGTGCGGCGACATGTGCAGCGCCGTCTTCCCGGCCTGTGACGTGGTGGTGATCCTGGACGTGCTGCACTACGTCGACCATGCGGCGCAGGAGGGCGTGCTGGCCCGTGTGCGCGATGCGCTGCAGCGCGGCGCGTCCGACCGCCCCCGAGGCTGGGCTGCGCCCAGCCCGCCCCCCAAGGGGGACAAGAAGCCTTGGGGCGGCCCGGCGTCTTCTTGCGAGCGCGGCGTGCCCGGCCGCCTGCTGCTGCGCGTGGGCGACGCGGCCAGCCGCCGCGGCTTC
>NZ_JBIQNC010000145.1:9751-11102 GCF_044462705.1 Xenophilus sp. | reverse complement strand
CGTGCCCGGCCGCCTGCTGCTGCGCGTGGGCGACGCGGCCAGCCGCCGCGGCTTCGCCATCAGCCAGTGGGTGGACCGCACGGTCACGCGCATCCGCGGCCACAAGGTCTCGCCGACCTGGGGCCGCACGCTGGATGAATGGATCGCGCTGCTGCAGCGCCTGGGCTTCTCGGTGCAGCCGATCCCGATGAGCGAGGGCACGCCCTTCGCCAACGTGCTGCTCGTCGCCGACGTCGAATCACCGCTATGAACGCACCTGCCATCCTCGACCGCGCCGGCATCGCCGCGCGCATCCCGCACCACGGCGACATGTGCCTGCTCGACCGGCTGGAAGCCTGGGATGCGCAGGCCATCCACTGCACCACCGCGCGCCATGCCGACCCGGCCAACCCGCTGCGCACGGCCGGCGGCCTGCTGGCGCCGACGGCCATCGAGTTCGCCGCGCAGGCGATGGCGCTGCACGGCGGCCTGCTGGCGGCCGAAGGCAGCGCGCCCTCGGCCGGCTACATCGCCAGCGTGCGCAGCGTGAAGTTCCACGCCACGACCCTGCACGACAGGCCGGCGCCGCTGCACCTGCATGCGCAGCGCCTGTCGGGCGACGCCAGCCAGGTGATGTACGCCTTCCGCGTGGAAGACGGCGCGCAGCAGCCCGTGGCCGAGGGCCGCGTGGTGGTGGTGCTCAACACGCCCTTGCCCGACAACCCGATCTCGACTTCGCCATGACTGCATTGAAGAACAAGCGCGCCCTCGTCACCGGCGCCAGCGGCGCCCTGGGCTCGGCCATCGCCGAGCGCCTGGCCCGAGAGGGCGCCACCGTGCTGCTGCACGCCAACGGCCGGCGCGAGGCCATCGAGGCGCTGGCCGCGCGCATCGCCGACGCCGGCGGCCAGGCCGAGTGCCACGTGTTCGACCTGACCGACGACGCCGCCTGCGCCGCCGCCTGCGCGCGGATCCTCGAAGGCGGGCCGGTGCAGGTGCTGGTCAACAACGCAGGCATCCACGACGACGCGGTGCTGCCGGGCATGCGGCCCGAGCAGTGGCACAAGGTCATCGACGTCTCGCTCAACGGCTTCTTCCGCGTGACGCAGCCGCTCTTGCTGCCGATGCTGCGCACCCGCTGGGGGCGCATCATCAACATCTCGTCGGTGGCGGCCATCGCCGGCAACAAGGGGCAGGTGAACTACGCCGCCGCCAAGGGCGCGCTCAACAGCGCGACCAAGGCGCTGTCGCTGGAGGTGGCCTCGCGCGGCGTGACGGTCAACGCCATCGCGCCGGGCATCATCGCCTCGCCGATGGCCGATGCGGTGTTCGACCCGGCCGTGGTCAAGCAGATGGTGCCGGTGCAGCGCGC
>NZ_JBIQNC010000145.1:0-9651 GCF_044462705.1 Xenophilus sp. | reverse complement strand
CTCAGGGCTGGAAGGGCGGCAGCCGGCGCAGGCGCTTCCACAGCAGCATCGGCAGCCGCAGCACGAAGCCGATCATCAGGCGCGTGTGCATCCACGTCAGCAGCGCGTTGTCGCGGCCGTAGCGGAAGTGCGAGACGCCGCCTTCCTCGGCGCTCAGGTACTTCACCGGCGCATCGATGTTCACCGGCTTGACGCCGCGCCAGGCCAGGCGCACCACGGCCTCGGTGTCGAAGTCGAAGCGGCGCATCCAGGGCTGCTTCTCCATCACCGCCAGCAGCCCGTCCACCGGGTAGACGCGAAAGCCGTAGAGCGAGTCGCCGATGCCGGCGAACAGGGTTTCCAGCTGCGTCCAGCTGTTGGAGACCTTGCGCCCGCGCACGCGCAGCAGCGGCGCGCTGGCGTCGAAGACCGGCCGGCCGAGCACCATCGTCTCGGGCCGCTGCCGCGACGCCTGCATGAAGGCGGGGATCAGGTCGGCCGGGTGCTGGCCGTCGCTGTCCATCGTCAGCGCGTGGGTGAAGCCGGCGGCGCGCGCCGCGCGCAGGCCGTGCAGCACCGCCGCGCCCTTGCCCCGGTTGGACGGCAGGCGGAACACGCGCAGGCCGGGGTCGCCTGCGGCCTGGGCTTCCAGCCGCTCGCCGGTGCCGTCGGTGCTGCCGTCGATCACCACCCACACGGGGTTCCACTGCGCGCGGGCCGCAGCGACGGTCGAGAAAAGGCGTTCACCCGTGTCGTAGCTGGGGATCAGGACCAGGTGGGTGCGCGATGGTTGTTCTGGCATGCCTCCGGCGCTGTTCCTCGGGGCGCCGCCTCCATGTGGTGTCTGTAGTAGTTCTCGATTTTCGCCAGCATGGCGTCGCTGCCTTCCGTGGGCATGAAGCGCTCGCCCAGCCGCATGCGGAAGACGATGGGCAGCGGCGGCACGCGCCAGATCGGCCAGCCCTTGCCGAGGTAGGGCGAATCGGTGTCGATGAAGACGGTCTGGATGGGCGCCCCGGCCCGCCGGGCGATCAGCGTGACGCCGGGGCGGAAGGGGTTGAGCGTGTCGCCCTCGGTGCGCGTGCCCTCGGGGAAGACCACCAACTGGCCGCCGCTGCGCAGGTCGTCCACGGCCAGCCGGACCATGGTGCGCGCCGAGTCGTTGCGGATGTAGCGCGCCAGCCGCGCGCCGGCCCCGAGGAAGATGTTCTTCATCAGCGAGGCCTTCATGATGCAGGCGCTGCGCGGCAGGTGCGCCACCAGCAGCAGCGCATCGAGCATGGTCGGGTGGTTGGCGACGATGACCAGGCCCGGCTCGTCCTTCAGCGCGCGCAGGCAGCGGGCGTCGATGCGCATCATGCCCACCGCGCTGGCGACGGCCCAGAACAGGCGGTAGCCGTAGGCGATGCCGGCGCGGCCCACCGTGCGCCCCTGCGCGGGCGGCAGCAGCGGGTACAGCAGCATCGCCACCAGGTTCCAGGCCAGCGACATCAGGCCCAGGCCGAGCAGCAGCACGTAGAGCACCGGCGCGAGGAGGACGGCCTTGGCCAGGCGGTAGGCGCGCATCATGTCGGATCGAGGCGTCCCGGGGCCGTGGCGTGGGTCTCGATCTCCAGCAGCAGGTCGGCGCGGCAGATGTCGGCCTCCAGGAACACCGCCTGGCGCATGAAGCGTGATTCGGCGCCCAGCGCCTCGGCCAGCCGGCGGCGGATGTCCCCGGCATCCGCCGGATGGCGCACGTAGACGACCGGCTCGGTGTCCTCCAGCGCGAAGCGGGCGGTGGTGCGGCGGTTCGCCTCGCCGACGACGGTGCGCAGGTTCACCAGGGTCTCGGCCAGCTGCGCCGGCACGTCGCCGTGGTGCACCGTCTCGTGACCGACGATGCTGGCCGTGCCGGAGACGAACAGCGCCACCTCGCCGCCGCCGAGCTGCGCCAGCGCGGCGCGCGAGAAGGTCGGCGCGCGCGGGCCGTAGCGCTCGGGATAGCGGTAGGCCGACACCTGGCGCGGGTTCTCCACCGGCACCGGCGGCGCCCGGCCGGCCAGGAAGCGTACGCACAGGCCGCCATCGCGGATGCCCAGGGCGCAGGCGGCCGGCGCGCCGTCGAAGGCGGCGTAGCCGGCGTCGAGGAAAGCCTGCTGGCGGCCGGCGTTGAACTCGCGGTAGCGCTCCAGCCCGTGGCCCTCGGCGTTGATGCGCGGCAGGTAGTTCCACAGGCGCAGCAGGTGCGGGCAGCCGGACTGCGCCAGGGTCTGGAACACGTTGGCGTACGCGCGGTGGGCCAGCGCTTCCAGGCCACCGGCCTCGTCGGCCGCGCTCAGGTCGACCACGCCCAGCAGCCACTGGCCGTCGGTGCGCCAGCGCACCACGCCGGTGGTGCCGGACTGCACGGCTGCGCCGGCACGCCATACGTCGGCCTGCGGCTCGCCGGCCAGCAGCACGTGGGCGGCCACGCCGGTCATCCAGGGCTCGTGGCCGGTGGCGCCGTAGGCGAGGGCGGCGAAGGGCGGTGGATGGCCGGCTGCCGCCTCGGCCCGTACCTGGGCGAGGGGCCTGCGCTCGACGCGCAGGGCGGTGGCGGGCGGATCCTGGGGCGTCGGGCGTGCGGACATGGCAGGCGAGTATGCCGAAGCATCGGGCGCAGGCCCGGATCTGCTTCGCGGCGAGGGCGCCGATTATCACCAGCGCCCTTGACAGGCCCATGTAGGCCGCCGGCGCGGTGGGCGGACGTAAAATCGCGCCCCTTTTCAGTCAGCCGAGAGAAACGAGCACAGCGCCATGGCCGGACACAGCAAGTGGGCAAACATCCAACACAGAAAGGGCCGGCAGGACGAGAAGCGCGGCAAGATCTGGACGCGCGTGATCCGCGAGATCATGGTCGCCGCACGCCAGGGCGGCGGCGACCTGAACGCCAACCCGCGTCTGCGCCTGGCGGTGGACAAGGCCAAGGCCGCCAACATGCCGGCCGACACCATCAAGCGCAACATCGACAAGGCCACCGGCAACCTCGAGGGCGTGACCTATGAGGAGATCCGCTACGAGGGCTACGGCATCGGCGGCGCGGCCATCATCGTCGACACCATGACCGACAACCGGGTGCGCACGGTGGCCGAGGTGCGGCACGTGTTCAGCAAGTACGGCGGCAACATGGGCACCGAGGGCTCGGTGGCCTTCCAGTTCAGGAACGTGGGCCAGATCATCCTGGCGCCCGGCACCAGCGAGGACAAGGTGATGGAAGTCGCCCTGGAGGCCGGCGCCGAGGACGTGATCACCGGCGACGACGGTGCCATCGAGGTGCTGACGGCGCCGGGCGACTTCGAGGCGGTGAAGAACGCCCTGGAGGCTGCGGGCCTGACGCCCGAATTCGCCGAGGTGACCATGCGGCCCGAGAACAGCATCGAACTGGCCGGCGAGGACGGCGCGAAGATGCAGAAGCTCATCGACATGCTCGAAGACCTGGACGACGTCCAGGAGGTCTATCACAACGCGGAAATCGCGGAATGAAGGTCCTCGTCATCGGCGGCGGCGGCCGCGAGCATGCCCTGGCCTGGCGGCTGTCGCAGTCCGAGCGCGTCTCGAAGCTCTACGTCGCGCCCGGCAACGGCGGCACGGCGCTGGACAAGCGCTTCATCCCGGTCGATATCACCGACCCGGTGAAGCTGCGCGAGTGGGCCCAGGCCGAGAAGATCGCCCTCACGGTGGTCGGCCCCGAGGCGCCGCTGGCCGCCGGCGTGGTGGACGAGTTCCGCGACCACGGCCTGCGCATCTTCGGCCCCACCAAGGCAGCCGCGCAGCTCGAGAGCTCCAAGGCGTTTTCCAAGGCGTTCATGAAGCGCCACAAGATCCCCACGGCCGAGTACGAGACCTTCGACGACCCGGCCGCCGCCCACGCCTACGTGGACGCCAAGGGCGCGCCCATCGTCGTCAAGGCTGACGGCCTGGCGGCGGGCAAGGGCGTGGTGGTGGCGATGACGCCGGCCGAGGCGCACGAGGCCATCGACTTCATGCTGGTCGACAACACGCTGGGCATCAGCCACAACGAGGGCAAGGCGCGCGTCGTCATCGAGGAGTTCCTCGATGGCGAGGAGGCCAGCTTCATCGTGCTGTGCGACGGGAAGAACGTGACGGCCCTGGCCACCAGCCAGGACCACAAGCGCCTGCTCGACGGCGACCAGGGCCCCAACACCGGCGGCATGGGTGCGTACTCGCCGGCACCGGTGGTCACGGCCGAGGTGCATGCCCGCGCCATGCGCGAGATCATCCTGCCCACCATCAAGGGCATGGAGAAAGACGGCATCCCCTACACCGGCTTCCTCTACGCCGGCCTGATGATCGACCGCGACGGCCACCCCAGGACGCTGGAGTTCAACTGCCGCATGGGCGACCCGGAGACGCAGCCGATCATGATGCGGTTGAAGTCCGATCTGTTCGAGGTGCTGTGGCACGCCACCGACGGCACGCTCGACCAGGTCGAGCTGCAGTGGGACCGCCGCGTGGCGTTAGGAGTGGTGCTGGCGGCGCACGGCTATCCGCTCGCGCCGCGCAAGGGCGACGCGATCGCCGGCATCCCGGCCGAGGCGCCCGATGCCGTGGTGTTCCATGCCGGCACGGCGCTGCAGGACGGGCAGCTCGTCACCAGCGGCGGCCGGGTGCTGTGCGTCACCGTGCTGGCCGACAACATCCGCCTGGCGCAGCAGCGTGCCTACGAGGTCGCGGCGCAGGTGCGCTTCGACGGCGTGCAGTACCGCAAGGACATTGGCCACCGCGCTGTGGCGCCGCGCGGCGGGCAGGGCGGCTGATGTCCGTTTCCCAGCCGGCCCTGGTGGGCGCCTGGTTGCGCGGCCTGCAGCAGCGCATCATGGATGCGGTGGAGGCCGCCGACGGCGGCACGGCGGTGCGCGACGCCTGGAAGAAGGCGCCCGGCGAGCCGCTGCAGGGCGAGGGCCTGACCTGCATCCTGGAAGGCGGCGCGCTGTTCGAGCGCGCCGGCTGCGGCTTCTCGCAGGTGCGCGGGCCGAAGCTGCCGCCCTCGGCCACGCAGCACCGGCCCGAACTGGCCGGCGCGCCCTTCGAGGCGATGGGCGTGTCGCTGGTCTTCCATCCGCGCAACCCCTACGTGCCGACGGTGCACATGAACGTGCGCATGCTGGCCGCGCTGCCGGCCGATGCCGAGCCCGTGTGCTGGTTCGGCGGCGGCATGGACCTGACGCCGTACTACGGCTTCGAGGAGGACGCGGTGCACTTCCACCGCACCTGCCGCGATGCGCTGGCCCCCTTCGGCGACGGCCTGTACCCGCGCTTCAAGACCTGGTGCGACGAGTACTTCTTCCTCAAGCATCGGGGCGAGCAGCGCGGCATCGGCGGCATCTTCTTCGACGACTTCGCCGAGCTGGGCATGGCGCGCAGCTTCGAGATGCTGCAGTCGGTCGGCGAGTCCTTCCTGCCGGCCTACCTGCCCATCGTCGAACGCCGCCGCGGCATGTCCTGGGGCGAGCGCGAGCGGGCGTTCCAGCTGTACCGGCGCGGCCGCTATGTCGAGTTCAACCTGGTGTGGGACCGCGGCACGCACTTCGGCCTGCAGTCGGGCGGGCGCACCGAGTCGATCCTGCTGTCGATGCCGCCGCAGGCGAGCTGGGCCTACCAGTGGGCGCCCGAGCCGGGCTCGCCCGAAGCGAGGCTCTACACCGACTTCCTGCCGCGCCGCGAATGGCTCTGAGCAACGAGGCCGGCCGGCCGCGCATCGGCTTCTTCGGCGGCGCCTTCGATCCGCCGCACCTGACGCACGTGGCGCTGGCGCGCGAGGCGCTGGCCCAGGGCCGGCTGCAGGAACTGCGCGTCTTCCCGACCGGCCACGCCTGGCACAAGGCGCGCACGCTCAGCCCGGCCGTGCACCGCATCGCGATGGCGCGGCTGGCCTTCGGCGAGCTGCCGGGCGTGGTGGTGGACGAGCGCGAAACCCGGCGCGACGGACCCACCTACACCATCGACACCCTGCGCGAGCTGCAGGCCGAGCGGCCCGACGCGCAGCTCGTGCTGCTGCTGGGCACCGACCAGGTGCGCGCGCTGCCGAGCTGGCACGGCTGGCAGGAGATCCTGTCGATGGCCGTGATCCTGGTGGCCGAGCGCATCGGCCCGGGGGGCGCCGCCGACCCCTTCGACCCCCACACCCTGCCGGGCATGCCGCCCGGCGCGCGCTTCGAGCGGCTGGGCCTCGCGCCCACCGCCGCCAGCGCCACCGACATCCGCGCGCGCGCCGCGCGGGGCGAGGACCTGTCCCGACTGGTTCCCCCCGCCGTTGCACGCTATATTGACCAGCACCACCTCTATCGCACGACCTGATGAGTTCCTTCGCCACCGAAGCCGCCGCCAAGAAAGACATCCAGAAACTGCAACGGGCCATCGTCGATGGCCTCGAGGACGTCAAGGCGCAGGACATCCAGGTCTTCAACACCGAGCACCTCTCGCCGCTGTTCGAGCGGGTGATCGTCGCCTCCGGTACCTCGAACCGCCAGACCAAGGCCCTGGCCGCCAGCGTGCGCGAGGCGGTGAAGGACGCCGGCTTCTCCAAGCCCCGCATCGAGGGCGAGGAGAACGGCGAATGGATCATCGTGGACTGCGGCCCGGCCGTCGCCCACATCATGCAGCCGGCCATCCGCCAGTACTACCGGCTGGAGGAGATCTGGGGCGAGAAGCCGCTGAAGCTCAGGGGCCCCGGCGCTGCCAAGGCCGCAGCCGCCGCGCCGGCCAAGGCGCCCGCGGCGAAGAAGACCGCGGCCGCCAAGACGCCGGCCGCCCCGACGAAGAAGGCTCCGGCGAAGAAGGCGCCCGCCGCCAAGGCCGCGCCGGCCAGGAAGGCCGCCGCCGGGAAGCCGGCCGCGAAGAAGGCCGCGCCGGCGAAGAAGGCCGCCGCCAAGAAGGCGCCCGCCCGCAAGGCATGAAGCTCTGGGTCGTCGCCGTCGGGCAGCGCGTGCCCGACTGGGCGCAGACGGCCTGGGACGACTACGCCAAGCGCTTTCCGCCCGAGCTGAAGCTCGAGCTCAAGGCCGTCAAGACCGAGCCGCGCGCCAGCAAGACGCTTGACACGCTGCTGGCCGCCGAGCGCGAGCGCATCGAGGCGGCCATCCCGCGCGGCACGCGCATCGTCGCGCTGGACGAGCGCGGCACCGCCCTGACCACCAAGGCCCTGGCCGCGCGCCTGACGCACTGGCAGGGCGAGGGCGGCGACGTGGCACTGGTCATCGGCGGGCCCGACGGCCTCGATCCCGGCTTCAAGGCCGCCGCCCATGAACGCATCCGCCTGTCGGACCTGACCCTGCCGCACGCCATGGTGCGCGTGCTGCTGGCCGAGCAGCTCTACCGCGCCTGGTCCGTCAACGCCGGCCATCCGTACCACCGTGAATAGCAAGAACGCGCCCGCCTTCGTCTACCTCGCCTCGCAGAGCCCGCGCCGGGCACAACTGCTCGACCAGCTCGGCATCGCGCACCGGCCGCTGCTGCCCACGCCCGACGAGGATGCCGAGGCGCTGGAGGCGGTGCTGCCGCGCGAGTCCGCCAGCGCCTACGTGCAGCGCGTGACGGCGCTCAAGCTCGATGCCGCCGTGCGCCGGATGAAGGCGCGCGCTCTGCCGGCCGCGCCGGTGCTGTGCGCCGACACCACCGTGGCGCTGGGCCGCGGCATCCTCGGCAAGCCGGCGGACGCGCAGGACGCCGCGCGCATGCTGGCCTCGCTCGCCGGCCGCACGCACCGCGTGCTGACCGCCGTGGCCGTGCAGTCCGGCCGGCGGCGCCTGCAGGCGCTGAGCGTCTCGCAGGTGCGCTTCGCACCGCTGACGCGCACGCAGATCGCCGCCTACGTCGCCAGCGGCGAGCCGCTCGGCAAGGCCGGCGCCTACGCCATCCAGGGCCGGGCCGGCGCCTTCGCCGAGCACATGGCGGGCAGCTATTCGGGCATCATGGGCCTGCCCGCCTTCGAGACGGCGCAACTGCTGCGCCGCGCCGGCTTCGCCCTCTGAACGAGACATGCAGGACATCCTCATCAACTGGTCGCCGCAGGAAACGCGCGTCGCCGTCGTCGAGCACGGCGCGGTGCAGGAACTGCACGTGGAGCGCACGCTGGAACGCGGCCTGGTCGGCAACGTCTACCTCGGCAAGGTCCAGCGCGTGCTGCCGGGCATGCAGTCTGCCTTCATCGACATCGGCCTGGAGCGCACCGCCTTCCTGCACGTGGCCGACCTCGTCGCGCCCTTCACGCCCGGCTCGCGCGGGGCGGCCGCGCCCGTCGACCGCGAACCCGGCCGCGCCGCGCAGGTGCCCATCGAGAAGCAGGTCTTCGAGGGCCAGTCGCTGCTGGTGCAGGTGATCAAGGACCCGATCGGCACCAAAGGCGCGCGCCTGTCCACGCAGATCAGCATCGCCGGGCGCATGCTGGTCTTCCTGCCGCAGGACAACCACATCGGCGTGTCGCAGAAGATCCCGCTGGCCGAACGCGACGCGCTGCGACAGCGGCTGCTGGCGCTGGCCGAGGCCGCGGCGCAGGGCGACGGCGGGCAGGGTGCGTCGAGTCATGGCGGCTTCATCCTGCGCACCAACGGCGAGGACGCCAGCGACGCCGAGCTGGGCGACGACATCGCCTACCTGCGCAAGGCCTGGTCGCGCATCCGCGAGCTGGCGCTGCGCATGCCGCCCATGTCGCTGCTGCACCAGGACCTGAGCCTGCTGCAGCGCGTGCTGCGCGACCTGACGACCGAGGAGACCACCAGCATCCGCATCGACTCGCGCGAGCAGTACGAGCAGTTGCTGCGCTTCGGCCGCGAGTTCATGCCGCAGGCGGCGGGCAAGCTGCAGCACTACACCGGCGAGCGGCCCATCTTCGACCTCTACAACGTCGACGACGAGATCACGCAGGCGCTGGGCCGGCGCGTGCAGCTCAAGTCGGGCGGCTACCTGGTCATCGACCAGACCGAGGCGCTGACCACGGTGGACGTGAACACCGGCGGCTTCGTCGGCGCGCGCAACTTCGACGAAACGGTCTTCAAGACCAACCTGGAGGCGGCGCAGGCCATCGCGCGGCAGCTCCGGCTGCGCAACCTGGGCGGCATCATCATCGTGGACTTCATCGACATGGCGCGCGACGAGCACCGCGAGCAGGTGTTGGCCGAGTTCCGCAAGCAGCTCGCGCGCGACCGCGTGAAGACCACCGCCGGCGGCTTCTCGCAGCTCGGCCTGGTCGAGATGACGCGCAAGCGCACCCGCGAGTCGCTGGCCCACATGCTGTGCGAGCCCTGCGAGGCCTGCGGCGGCCAGGGCATCGTGCGCACCGCGCGCACCACGGCCTACGACGCGCTGCGCGAGATCCTGCGCGAGGCGCGGCAGTTCACCCCGCGCGAGTTCCGCATCGTCGCGCCGCCGCAGGTGATCGAGCTCTTCCTCGACGAGGAGAGCCAGCACCTGGCGGGCCTGTCGGACTTCATCGGCAAGCCGATATCGCTGCAGGCCGAGCCGGCGATGGGGCAGGGGCAGTACGACGTCGTGCTGCTGTGAGCGCCGCCCGGCCGTCCGAAGGCACAGTCCGTAGGACGGAGGGTCGGCCGGTGAGCGCGGCGCGGCTCAGGGCCGCTGCGCCAGCCACTGCCGCGGCGACTGCCCCAGCCGCTGGCTGAACCGCCGCGACAG
>NZ_JBIQNC010000144.1:0-13542 GCF_044462705.1 Xenophilus sp. | reverse complement strand
TGTTCACGGCCGGCGTCGGCGAGCACCAGCCGGCCATCCGGGCGCGCGTGTGCGACGCGCTGGCGTGGCTGGGCGTGGAGGTGGACGAGGCGGCGAACCGGGCCCATGCGGCGCGCATCGGCACGTCGGAAAGCCGGGTCGATGTGGCGGTGGAGCCGACTAACGAGGAGTGGGTGGCGGCGCGGGATGCGGCAAGGCTGACGGCGTAGCCCGCCGGCCACTCCTAGTGGCTGTCCCTCAGCACCGGGGCGCCGCGCTTGCCGACCAGGAAATCCAGGTCCACGCCCTCGTCGGCCTGGAGAACATGGTCCACGTACAGCTTCCAGTAGCCCGAGGACAGCGGTGGGTCGGGCGGCCGCCATGCAGCGCGGCGCTGCGCCAGTTCGGCATCGTCGACTTCCAGGTGCAGGCGGCGCGCCGCCACGTCCAGTTCGATCATGTCGCCGTTGCGCACCAGCGCCAGCGGCCCGCCGGCGGCCGCCTCCGGCGCCGTATGCAGCACCACCGTTCCATAGGCGGTGCCGCTCATGCGCGCGTCGCTGATCCGCACCATGTCGGTGACGCCCTTGCGCAGCAGCTTGGGCGGCAGCGGCATGTTGCCGACCTCGGCCATGCCCGGGTAGCCCTTCGGCCCGCAGTTCTTCAGGACCAGCACGCAGGTCTCGTCGACGTCCAGGTCATCGTCGCCGATGCGTCGATGGAAGTCCTCGATGTCCTCGAAAACGACGGCACGGCCGCGGTGCCGCATCAGCGCGGGGCTGGCGGCGCTGGGCTTGATGACGGCGCCGCGCGGCGCCAGGTTGCCGCGCAGCACCGCGATGCCGGCGTGGGGCTTGAAAGGCTCCGCCAGCGGCAGGATGACCTCGCTGTTCCAGTTCCGGGCCTGGGCGATGTTCTCGCCGAGCGTGCTGCCGGTCACCGTCGGTGCGTCGAGGTGCAGCAGGGGAGCCATCTCCTTCATCACCGCCGGAAGGCCCCCGGCATAGCAGAAGTCCTCCATCAGGTGCTTGCCGGAGGGCTGCAGGTTCACCAGGCAGGGCAGATCGCCGGCGAGCCGGTCGAAGTCGTCGAGGCCGAGTTCGACGCCGATGCGCCGCGCGATCGCGATCAGGTGAATCACTGCGTTCGTGGAGCCCCCGATCGCCGCCAGCACGCGGATGGCATTCTCGAAGGCCTGCCGCGTCAGGATGCGCGACAGCCTCATGTCCTCGCGCACCATGTCCACGATGCGTCGCCCGGCCTGGCGCGCCAGGACGTTGCGCCGGCCGTCGACCGCGGGGTAGGCTGCGTTGCCCGGCAGGCCGAGCCCCAGCGCCTCCACCATGCACGCCATCGTGGAGGCGGTTCCCATGGTCATGCAGTGGCCGTGGCTGCGGTGCATGCAGCTCTCGGCTTCGTGAAACTCGGAGAGCTTCAGCGTGCCCGCCCGCACTTGCTCGCTCATCTGGAACAGGCCGGTGCCCGAGCCGAGTTCCTGCCCGCGCCACTTGCCGCTGAGCATCGGTCCGCCGGAGACGCCGATGGTCGGCAGGTCGACGGAGGCTGCGCCCATGGTGAGCGCGGGCGTGGTCTTGTCGCAGCCCATCAGCAGCACCACCCCGTCGATCGGATTGCCGCGGATCGATTCCTCCACGTCCATCGATGCCAGGTTGCGATAGAGCATTGCGGTGGGCCGCAGCATGGTCTCGCCCAGCGACATGACGGGGAATTCGAGCGGGAAGCCGCCGGCCTCGTACACGCCGACCTTCACCTGCTCGGCCAGCGTGCGGAAGTGCGAGTTGCAGGGTGTCAGCTCGCTGAAGGTGTTGCAGATGCCGATGACCGGCCGGCCGTCGAACTGGTCGTCCGGCACGCCCTTGCCCTTCATCCAGCTGCGATAGGCGAAGCCGTGCTTGCCCTCGCGGCCGAACCAGTCCCGGCTGCGCAGCGCTTCCGGCCTGCTCTTGCCGCCCTTCATGCGTCCACCTCCTGTCGGTGCCGCGCGGCCGGGTGCTGCGCCGGCAGCCGGCTGCCCCGCCCGGGAAACAGCTTCTCTCGAATCGTTCCCTGCGCATACGCCGTCTTGAAGGCGCCGCGCGCCTGGAGTTCGGGAACCAGCAGCCGGCAGAAGTTGCGCAGCACCAGCGGTTCCAGTGCGCGCGTGATGTTCAGGCCTTCCACCCCAGTGTCCTCGCACCACTCGATCAGCTTGTCGGCGACCGTCGACGCCGATCCGGCAAGAAAGAGATCGCGCCCTGGCCCGAACCTTCCCAGGTCGCGTACCGTCAGCGGCTTGTCGGCAGCACTCGACAGCCCGGCGCTGACGCCCTGTCCGGCATTGGTCCTGGCGTTGGGGACCGGCTCGTCGAGCGGGTACTTCGAGTAGTCGATGCCGGTGGCCGCGGCCCGGCCGGCAAGGTTGCCCTCGAGGTTGGAATGGCGCTCGCACTCTCGCACGATCTCATCGGCCTCGGCGTCGGTCCGGCCGACGATGATGGTGGCGGGCACGAACACCCGGATGTCCGCCGGGTCGCGTCCGTTCGTCGCGGCCTTGTCGCGGATCTGGCGCACCTGCTTGCGCACGAACTCCCGTGCCCCGAAGGCGACGAAGGCGCATTCGGAGTGCCGGCCGACGAATTCGAGCCCGGCGGCCGATGCTCCGGCGGAATAGATCAGCGGCGTGCGTTGAGCGGAGGGCTCCGACATGTGGATGGCGTCGCACCGGAAATACCGGCCTGCGTGGTGCACAGCGCGCACGTGCGCCGGATCGGCATATGTCTTGTTCTCGCGATCCCGCACCACGGCCCGGTCGCCCCAGCTGCCTTCCCACAGCGCATAGACGAGATCCATGTACTCGTCGGCCACCGCGTAGCGTTCGTCATGCGGCGCCATCTGCTTCAGGCCCACGCCGCGCGCCGTGGCGTCGAGCACGCCGGACACGACGTTCCAGGCGATCCGCCCGTTCGTGAGGTGGTCCAGGGTGGAGAAGCGGCGCGCGAGGAGGTACGGAGTCTCGTAGCTGGTGTTCCCGGTGATGCCGAAGCTCAGGTGCTTCGTCACGGCGGCCATCGCCGGCACCAGCATCATGGGATCGAGGCTCGGGCAGAAGCTGCCGGATCGCAGCATGGCATCCGGCTTGCCCTCGTAGACGTCCGGGACGCCCAGCGCGTCGGCGATGAAGACGCCGTCGAGCAGGCCTTCTTCACAGGTCTGCGCCATCTCCATCCAGTACGCAAGCGTGTTGTACGCGGCCCCGTTCGAATCGGGATGGGTCCACAGGCCGGACCAGGTGTGCGCCGGCGCGGCGCAGGAAAAGGCATTGACGAGGAGGTGGCGTTTCATGCGGGTGCTCCCAGGGCGGCGAGCTGTTGGGACAGATGGTGAGTGGCTCGCAGCAGCGCGGTCGGCGCAGCGCCGTCCCAGTCGCAGGAAAGCTGCTCGGCCGGGGCGACCATGGCCAGTGACAGGACCATGGCGCCGCTCGCATCGTGGATCGGCGCGGCGAACGCGACGGTGGGGATGCGGTGGAGCCTGGAGGGCTCCTGGTCGACCACGCGCGCCAGGCCGTACCGGCGCGTCTCGGCGATCACGGCGTCGAAGCGGTCGCGCTGGCCTGCTTCGTCCTCGTCGGGGCCGCGCCATTGGCGGAGGTCCTCGGCGACGAAGTCGCGCGTCACGCTGTCCGGCAGCCAGGCCGAGAAGGCGATGCCCGTCGTGGTGCGGGTGGGGCTGACCACCAGTCCCGGCGGGAAGAAGCGGCTGACAGGGCGTGCGGAAGGCTCCCAGTGCACGATGGTCGGCCCATGGTTGCCCCATGCACCCAGCAGCAGCGTGTGCTGCCCCACCGTCTCCGCGATCGCGGGCAGTGCGCGCTGGACCAGGCGAAGCGCCGGCACGCTCACGGGCTCGATGCCGCTGAGCAGCAGGCTCATCGGTCCCAGTTCATGCGCGTAGGGCACCATGTACCGTCCACCGGAGAAGGCCAGGGGCCGGCGACCGGAGCGGCCGACGCGCTCGACCCGCCCCAGGTACACCACGTGGTCGCCGCCCGGGTAGGCCGCCACCTTGGCGCATTCCAGGTGCGCGGCCGTGCCCGGCAGCACCGGGACACCGCCGACGCCTTCGCGGCAGGCCAGGTTGGCGAACTTGTCGGCGCCCGACGTCGCGAACCGGTTGGAGAGGGCGACCTGGTCGTCGGCCAGGATGTTGATGGCGAAGTGGCCGCTGTCCCTGAACGCCTCGTAGCTGGAGGAGCCGAGCGACTGGCTCCAGAGCACCAGAGGCGGATCGAGCGAGACCGAGCTGAAGGAGTTGGCGGTCAGGCCGTGCGTGCGGCCCTCGCCATCGCGCGTGGTGACGATCGTGACGCCGGTGGTGAATGCGCCCAGCACGCTGCGCAGTTCGCGCTTGTCGAAAGCCGTGACTTGGTCGATGGCCATGCAGCAGCCCCTTCAGTTGTCCACCGTGATGTGGGCGGTGCTGATGACTTCCCCCCACTTGCGGTACTCGTCGGCGTAATAGCGGGCGAACGCCGGCTGCGTGAGCGTGATCGGCGTCATGCCGAGCTCGAGGATCCTGGCGTTGACCTGTGGCGTGGCCAGCACCCTGGACAACGCCTCCGACAGCCTGCCGACCACCGGCGCCGGTGTGCCCGGAGGCGCCAGCAGGGCGGACCAGGACTCGCCGACCACGTCGAGGCCGAGCTCCTTGAACGTGGGTGCCTCCTTCATGGCCGGATTGCGTTCGGCGGAGGTGACCGCATAGGTCACCAGCTTGCCGCGGTACTGCGGAGCGGTGGCCAGCGGCACCATCATCAGGTCGATCTGACCGGCCAGGAGATCCTGCAGCGCGGGCCCCGCGCCCTTGTAGGGAACGTGCAGCAGCTTCGCGCCCGTCTCCCGCCCGAAGAGCTCGGTGAGCACATGCAGCGCGGACCCGGCGCCGCCGCTGCCATAGCTGGCCTGGGTGGTGCCGAGCCGCTCACGCAGCGCGGCCAGCGTCGGCGGCATGCCGGCCCTTCCCATCAGCACGTAGGCCATCTGCGCGACCCCTCCGACCGCCGCGTACCTGGCGGAGTCGAATCCGACCTGACGCAGGTGCGGGTACATGGCCTGCGAGTCCAGCGTGCCCACCAGCAGCGTGTAGCCGTCGGGCGGCGCGCGGTAGACGAACTCGGAGCCGATGGAGCCGCTGGCGCCGGCCTTGTTGTCCACGACCACGGGTTGCCCCAGTTCGCGGCCCAGATGGTCGGACAGCATGCGGGCGATGATGTCCGCGCCGCCGCCGGGTGCGAACGGCACGATCAGCTTCACGGGCTGGGTGGGGCGCCAGGCCTGCTGTGCAAGGGCCATGCCGCACATGGGCGGCAGGCTGGCGGCCAGGGCGGCTTGCAGCAGCAGGCGTCGGCTGCGGGACGGACTGTTCATGGTGTGTCTCCTGTTGGAATGAAGCGGAAGGCGTGCGCCGGGTGTCAGCCGGACGCCGGATCGAGCCGGTAGACGCGCCTGGCGGTGCCGCCGTACATGGCAAGCTTTTCGTCGCCGGTGAAACCGGCGGTGACGCGCTTGAAGGTGTTCCACAGCACGCCGTACCCGGTGACGACGGTGTCCACGGGGTAGTTGCTCTCGAACATGCAGCGGTCCGGGCCGAACAGATCGATCAGCGTCAGCATGTAGGGGCGCACGGCCGAGGCGAGCGCGCTCGAGGGTTCGGGCGCCTCGGTGTTGAGGTAGTCGTAGGCGGCCAGCCTGCCGAGGATGCCGCCGAGCTTGATGCTGACGTTGGGGCAGGCTGCCAGCAGGGCCATGTGGCTGCGCCACACGCCGAAGACTTCGTCGGCCCGGCCGGCGTAGGGCCCGTAGCCGAGCAGGCCCCCGCAGTGCAGTGCCACGATGTTCAGGTCGGCATGTCTGCGCGCCAGCGCCGCCACCTGGTCCTGCTGGTGGAAGAACGCCCACGCGTCGAAGGAAAGGCCCAGCCTCTGCAGGACGCGCAGACCATCGTGCAGGCGGCCGTTGGTGGCCCAGTCATCCGGCGGCCGGTGGTGTACGACGATGCCCGGATGGGGATCGGAGGCCAGGGCGTAGCGGATGCCTCTGAAGCGGCCTTCGCCGGCTTCCATCTGGGCGGCGAGCGTCTCCTCCACGGCGCTGCCGAGCATCAGGTCCGCATGGCCCACGATGCCCATCGCCATGGCGGGACGGCCGCGCGTCTCCTGCACCACGAGCTCCACTTCGCCCACCGGGCGCAACGCCTCGGGGCCGCTGCTGCGATAGCCGGTCTGCGCTTCCGCGTACACGCTGCCGACGATGCGGTGGCCGCAGGCCGCCTGTTCCGCCGCCCAGTCGCTGCCCATGTAGCGCAGGCCGGGCACGTCGATGAAGTGGAAGTGCGTGTCGATGATGGGCAGCTGCGAGTCGATCGCCGGTTCGGCGGCCTGGCGCGCCAGCCATGCCCGGTCGGGCGGGTAGATCCGCCCGAACTCGCGCGGACCGGCGCCGGAGGCGAACATCGCGTTCGTCATCGCGCTGCCTCCGTCCGTCCGCGTTCCGCAGCGCGCCGGGCCAGCGTCAACGCGGTGTCCTCGATCATGTCCTCCTGGCCGCCCACCACCTTCATGCGGCCGAGTTCCACCAGGATGTCCCTCGTCGACACGCCGAACTGCCTGGCGGCCTTGCGCGCCGGCAGCAGGAAGGTGGAGTACAGGCCGGCATAGCCCAGCGTGAGGGATTCGCGGTCCACGCGCACCTGCTGGTCCATCAGCGGCACGATCACGTCCTCGGCCAGGTCCATCAGCGCGAACAGGTCGACGCCGGTGTCGATGCCCATGCGGTCGCAGACGGCCGCCAGCACTTCCAGCGGCGTGTTGCCCGCTCCCGCGCCCAGGCCCGCCACCGAGGCATCGATGCGGGACGCGCCGGCCTCGATCGCGGCGATCGAGTTGGCCACGCCCATGCCCAGGTTGTGATGGCCGTGGAAACCGATCTCGGTGTCGGGCTGCAGGGTGTCGCGCAGGGCCTGCACGGCGGCGGTGACTTCGTGCGGCAGCATGTGGCCGGCGGAGTCGGTGATGTAGATGGTCTGGGCTCCCGCCGCCTCCATCAGCCTGCCCTCCCGCGCCAGCCGGGCCGGCTCGGCCAGGTGCGCCATCATGAGGAAGCCCGTGGTGTCCATGCCCAGCTTGCGTGCCAGCGCGATGTGCTGCGGCGCGGTGTCGGCTTCGGTGCAGAGCGTCGCCACGTGAACGCTGCGGGCGCCGCACCCGTAGGCGGACTCCAGCTCCTTCATGGTGCCGATGCCGGGCACCAGCAGCACGGATACCTTCGCCTGCGTCATCCTCGGCACGACGGCCTCGAGATACGCCTCGTTGCTGTGCAGCGCGAAGCCGTGCAGCAGCGAGTTGCCGCCCACGCCCATGCCGTGCGTCACCTGGATCAGCGGCACGCCCGCGGCGTCCAGCGCGGTGGCGACCTGCACCATCTGATCGATCGTGATCTGGTCGCGCTTGGCATGCATGCCGTCGCGCAGGCACATGTCATGCAGCAGCACGCGGCCGCCGTGGAAGCGGGGTCGGGTCATGGCGTGGCTCCTTCGTGCTGGCGGGCCATGGCGTGGGCGAAGGCTTCTGCGGTGCGGGTGGCCGCGGCGGTCATGATGTCCAGGTTGCCGGCGTAGCGCGGCAGGAAGTCGCCGGCACCTGCGACCTCCATGTAGACGGCGACCCGCCGGTCCTCGAACACGGGGCCGTTCACCAGCCGGTAGCCAGGAACGTAGGCCTGCACCTGCTCGACCATCGCGCGCACGCTGTCGGAGATCCGGGCTTCGTCCGGCGCGTCGTCCGTCACGCAGTAGATGGTGTTGCGCATGATCACCGGCGGATCGGCCGGGTTGATGACGGACATGGCCTTGCCCCGGCGCGCACCGCCCGCCTGTACCAGCGCGTTCGAGGTGGTGTAGGTGAATTCGTCGAGGTTGGCGCGCGTGCCCGGGCCGACGGAGCGGGAGGAGAGGCTCGCGACGATCTCGGCGTAGTCCACCGGCTGCACCTGCGCGACGGCTTTCACCACGGGTACCGTGGCCTGGCCGGCGCAAGAGACCATGTTGACGTTGTCGGCGCCCTGCGCCGCAAGCGCTTCCAGGTTGATGGTCGGAAAGCACAGCGGACCGACGGCGGCGGGGGTGAGATCGATCACCCTGACGCCCAGCGCATTCAGCTTGCGCGCGTTCTCCGCATGTGCGTACGCGCTCGTCGCATCGAAAGCGATCCTCACGCCGTCTGCCGCGATGTGGGGAAGCAGGTCGTCGATGCCCCCGGCGGTGGTCCGCACCCCGAGGTCGCGTGCACGCCGCAGGCCTTCCGACCCTTCGTCGATGCCGACCATCCAGGCGGGCCGCAGCGCCGGGCTGCGCATCAGCTTGTAGAGGAGGTCCGTGCCGATGTTGCCGGACCCGATGATCGCGCAGGCGATCCGTTCAGTCGTCATGCTTCGCTCCAGTGGAAGGTCGTGAAGGCGCCGATCTCGGCGCGCGGCGTTCGCGTGCGGTTCGCGGGATGTGCGAGGTCGGCGTGGCCGATCGATATGCCGCAGACGACGACCTCGCTGCCGGGAATGCCCAGGGCAGCGCGCACCAGGTCGCCGTAGTTCGCGAACGCGGCCTGCGCGCAGGTGTGCAGGCCGAAGGTCCGGGCGGCGATCATGAAGGTCTGCACGAAGGCGCCCACGTCGATCCAGCTGCCGTGCTCCATGTCGCGTCCGATCGTCACGATCAGGCCCGCCGGCGCGCCGAAGAAGTCGTAGTTGCTGCCGCGGTAGGCATGCGCGGCCTCGCGGTCGCCGCGCCGGATGCCCAGCGATTCGTACAGGAGCCAGCCGGTCTGGCGCCGCCGCTCGAGGAACACGGGGCGCCAGACCTTGGGGTAGTACTGGTACTCCGGTGTCGGCTCGACGCCGGCATGGTGGGCCTGGAGCAGCAGGCCCGACAGTTCCCGGCGCTTGTCGCCCTGCACGACGTGCACGCTCCAGGGCTGGATGTTGCTGCCGCTGGGCGCCGTGCCGGCGAGCCTCAGCAGCGTCTCGATGGTGTCGCGCGACACGGGGTCGGGCCGGAAGGCGCGGATGCTGCGGCGGCTGGTGATGGCATCCAGCGCTGTCGTGGCGGCGACGTCCTGCGCAGGGGCAGGCGGGGAGGACATCAGCATACGGCGCCCGCTTCCTGCAGGCGGGCGATGCGGTCCTCGCCGATGCCCGCTTCGCGCAGCACTTCCCGCGTGTGCTCGCCGAGCGCGGGGGCCGAGCGGGGCTGTGCCAGGGGCGAATCGGTGTAGCGGATCGGTATCCGGAAGCCGCGGTAGGTGCCGACTTCCGGGTGGCTGTACACGCCGACGTGCTCTTCGGCCAGCACCTGCGGATGATCGAACATCGCTTCGATGCGTGCTGCGACGGCGCAGGGGACCTCCGGGCGCAGCAGCGCTTCCCACTCCTGCGCGGTGCGGCTCGCGAGCGCCGCCGTCAGGCGCGCGGTGATCTCCTGCACCGCGGCAGAGCGCTTGCGCACGCTGTCGTAGCGCGGGTCCGTGGCCATGTCCTCGCAGCCCACGATGCGGCACAGCGCCTGCCAGAAATGGGGCGTGGTCGCGGAGATGTAGATGTGCCCGTCCCGGGTGGGGAAGATGGTGTTCACGCCCGTGGAGCGGATGTTGCGATCGGCATCGGCGTCCTCGCGCTCGCCCCAGACGAAGCGCCCGGACTGCATGCACAGCGCCGCGGACAGCAGCGACGTGCTCACCTGCTGTCCCCGGCCGGTCCGTTCCCGGTGGAACAGCGCGCTCGTGACGCCCAGCGCGAGCAGCGAGGCCGCGTAGTAGTCGACGACGGAGCCATGCACCACCTGCGGCGCCTCGCCCTCGGCAGCCTGCCCGACGCAGATGCCCGTCATCGCCTGCAGCACCTGGTCGAAGCCGGCCGTCCTTTGCAGCGGGCCGCTGTTGCCGTAGCCGCTGAGACTTGCGTAGACGAGGCCCGGATGGGATGCCTTCAGGTCCTCGTAACCCAGGCCGAGCCGTTCGGCCACGCCGTTGCGGAAGTTGTGGACCAGCACGTCCGCCTGCGCGACGAGTTCCTTGAGCAGCGCCAGGCCCTCGGCCGTCTTCAGGTCGATCGCGATGCTGCGCTTTCCCCGGTTGGCGCCGAGGAACAGGCGGCATTCGCCTTCGAGCGTGGACGGGTAGTTGCGCAGGTTGTCGCCCGAGGGCGGCTCGATCTTCACGACGTCGGCGCCGAGGTCGGCCAGCAGCGTGCAGCCGTATGGGCCGGCGATGTAGGCGCTGAGGTCCAGCACGCGGATGCCGGTCAGCACGGGATGGGGTTGGGGGTTCGCAGCCATGACGGCATTGAACGCGTGCCCTGCTGCATGGGCCAGATGGGCGGGCCTATCGATGCTATAAGTAATGGTTATGAACTTGCGAAACAGACCCGGCGCGGCCGCCAAGGTGGACCTGACCATGGTGCACACGCTGAAGGCGCTGTTCGACACCGGGCAGGTCTCGAAGGCCGCCGAGCGGCTGGGTGTGAGCCAGCCTTCGGTGAGCCAGAACCTCAAGCGTCTGCGCGAGTATTTCGCCGATCCCCTGTTCGTGCGCAGCGGGAACCGCCTCTATCCGACGCCCCGTGCGATGGCGCTCGAGGCGGCAGTGGTCCGGCTGACGCGGGACATCGAGCTGATCTCGCAGCAGCCCAAGGCGTTCGATCCGCGGTCCGCCACCCGCGAGTTCATCGTGAGCTTCACCGACATCGCGGAGTTCATGGTGCTCCCGCGCCTGAGCGGGGAACTGCTGCGGGAGGCACCCGGCTGCAGCCTGCGCAGCGCACGGCCGGCCATTGCGCAGATGCAGGAGGCCCTCGAGCAGGGCGAGATCGACCTGGCGGCCGGCACGCTGCACGGCACCGACGTGGCGCTGCGCCAGCAACGGCTGGGCGAGTACGCCTTCGTCTGCCTGACCTCCCTTCGGGGGCGGTGGGCGCGCAAGCCCGTGACCGTCGACGACTACCGTACGGCGCCGCACGTGATGGTGCCGCGTACTTCGGATGCCGTCGATCCGATCCGCCAGCGGCTCGAACTGCAGGGCATCCACCGGCGGATCGCTCTGACCGTGGCCAATCATTTCGCCGCCTGCGGCGCGGTGGAGCAGTCCGACCTGCTGTTCACGGCGCCGCAGCATGTGGCGGGACACCTGTCCAAGCTGTTCCATCTGCGGGCGCATCCCCTGCCGGTGGACCTCGGAACGGTGGTGACGCGCATCGTGTGGCACGAGCGCTTCCATCACGACCCGGGCAACCTCTGGCTGCGCAAGCGGGTGGAACGGATCTACCGCGCCACCGTGCCGCAGCAGGCGACCCTCTGAGAAATAAGCCCCCGTTATGAAGTGCATAGGCCCCGCCGCCTTGCTGCTGCGGGCGCCTGATTTCCCAATGGCGGCATGAATAACAGCATTGCACCCCTGTTCGTGCCCGGTCATGTGGCGCGCCTGCGCGAGAAGGCGGCTTCGCTCGGCTGCTCCTCGCTCCTGGTCGACATCGAGGACGCCGTACCTGGCGCCGAGAAGGAGGCTGCCCGCCGCGGCGCGGTCGAGCTGATGCTCGAGCGGCCGGGCGTCTGCCAGGTGCGGATCAACCCCCTGCAGGTGGCGCGAGGCTTCGGCATGGGCTGCGGCCGCGAGGACCTGGCCGCCGTCGTCCGTCCCGGCCTGGCCGGCATCGTGGCGCCCAAGGTGGATACGGTGGACGCGCTGCGGGCCTTCGACGCGGCGCTGGCCGATGCCGAGCGCGACGCGGGGCTTCCTCCGGGACGCATTCCACTGTGCGCGACGATCGAGACGGCCCTCGGCAGCGTCAACGTGCTGGACATCGCGCGCGCCGGGCTGTCGCGGCCCGTGCGCCTGTCGTTCGGCATGGGCGATCTGACGACGGACCTCGGGATCGAATGGACGCGGGACGAAGCCGAAGGCAGCATGCCGCGAGCCATGATCGCGCTCGCCTCCCGCGCAGCCGGCCTGGCCAGGCCGGTCGACACCGTGTTCACGGACGCGGCTGATGTGGAGGGGCTGCGCGCCAGCGCACAGCGCGGCAAGGCCCTCGGGTATGGCAGCAAAGCGGCGATCCATCCCGGGCAGATCGCCGTCATCCTGGATGTGTACCGCCCGACGCAGGCCGAGCAGACCTGGGCACTGCGCGTCGTCGAGGCGGCGGCCGAGCGCAGCGAACGCGGCGAGGGTGCGTTCCTGCTGGACGGCCGCATGATCGACGACCCGATCGTAGTGCGCGCGAGGGACGTGCTGTCGCTCGCGCAGCAGTTCTGACGTTCCGAGCGTCTCTCGCCGCCGCCGCCGCTCGCCCGGCTCAGTCGACCGTGATGCCCCGCTGCGTCACGACGCGCTTCCACTGCGCGATCTCGGCCTGGAGAACCTGGCCGAACTCCGACGGAGACGTCGAAACGGCGGCTTCCCCACCGGCGGCATGCAGGGTCTCGATCACCAGCGGATCCATGTTGGCCTGGCCGATGGCGGCGTGCAGCTTGCCGCATATGTCCGCGGGGGTTCCGGCCGGGGCCATGATGGCGTTCCAGGCGGACACGTCGTAGCCCGCCACGCCCTGCTCCGCCACCGACGGCACCGAAGGAAATGCGGCGACCCGCTTTGCCGAACTGCAGGCCAGCGCCTTGAGCCGCCCGGACTTCACGTGCGGAAGGCAGGCCTGCCCGCTTTCCATCATCAAGGGGATGCGGCTGGCCATCAGGTCGTTCAACGCCGCGGGCGAGCCGTTGTACGGAACATGGTTGAGCCGCGTGCCCGAGATGGACTGCAGGAGTTCCATGGCCAGGTGGCCGGTGACGCCGACACCGCCCGAGCCGTAGTCGATGGCGCCGGGCCTGGCTGTCGCCAGCGCCAGCAGCTCCTGCACGCTGCCGGCGGCGAAGTCGGGATGGGCCACCAGGAACAGGGCGCCCCGGGCCAGCAGGCCGACGGGCTCGAAATCGCTCAGAGGGTCGAACGGCAGGTTCTTCTGCAGCGCCGGATTGATGCTCAGTTGCCCGGATGTGCCGAACAGCAGGGTATGACCGTCGGGCCGGGATCGCTTGACCTCCTGCGCGCCCAGCGACCCGTTGGCACCCGATTTGTTGTCGATGATGACGGGCTGCCCCAGCAGCCTTGAGAGGGGTGCGGCGTACGTGCGCGCCAGCAGATCGGAACTCTGGCCGGGCGGGAAGCCGACCACCAGGCGCACCGGCCTCTGCGGCCAGGACGGGCTGGCCGACGGATGGGAAAAGGGCGCGCAGAGCAGGGCACCTGCGCCGGATTGGAGAAAGTGGCGGCGTTGCATGGCGATCGGGCAGCGAGTGGAACGGAGATGCAGGACCTTATGCAATGCAGCCCGCTCCGGCGTCGGCCGGCGGCTTATATGCCCGATAGGCTCCGCTAATGCGCCGGCTTCGTCCTGCCACAGCTCAGCGCCCCATCACCCCGATCACCACCGCATTCACCAGATCGATGAAGAACCCGCACACCAG
>NZ_JBIQNC010000143.1:0-13564 GCF_044462705.1 Xenophilus sp. | reverse complement strand
GCAACGCGCCTCGGCACGAGGCTGCCGACCCCTTCTTCACGAAAGATCCGGGCTAGTTCGCAAAAGGCATCTGCTGGCGTGCGCTCTGGCATCAGACGCTCCAAACCCGAAGACCTCGTGGCAATCCGTGCCTGGCTCGAGGAGGAAGAAGCTGCTGGCGTGCATGGCAGCTTTCTTTGCAACTGGTCCATCATCGAGCGCGCTCACAAGGACAAGGAGCTTCTTGTGTACATAGACGGCAGGAGCGGGACGCCGGTTGCTTTCCAGCTTGGGCGCCTTTTGCAGTCGGGAATCATGCAGGTCAAGCATGACTTCCGTGGCCGGGGAATCGGCAAGAGGATGGTCGACTACTGCGTCAATCTCGCGCGACGCAAGGGCGAGGATCTGCTGGCCATTCAGTGCAAGCCATCGACGTCGATTCCATTTTGGGAGCGTATGGGCTTTACCGTGATCCCGGGCAGTGAGCCGCCGAACAGGGCCTATAGGGTTCTGGAGCGACGGCACCAACTGCCCGAGGTCGGCACACCTGTAGAGGTCGTCGTTCGCTTCTACCCGGAGGAAAGGAAGTGGCACGATGCCTGTCTCCCGCTGCTACAGGTTGAGGCGTCAGGCAAGGAGTTGCCGGGCGGCGTGATCCAGCTTGATCGACGCATCTCCTTTCATGAAGACGCATATCCGCTTGCTCGAGATGTCGTGGTCGAGGCTGAAGTCAACAGAGTCCGCCAGTTCATGGACAAGGCCAAATACCGTGCATCTCAGCAACGCGGCGTCAGGAGATGCAGGAATGGATGGTTCATGGACCAGATTCGCCCCAAAGAACAGAATTGACCCACCGTTTCGCCAATGGCTTGCCAAGCCAAGGGGGTAGTTGGCTTCAAGCGTCGGCAAGCGGCCCGCGCGGAGCCGGCAGAGCGTTCAGCTTGTCGCCCATTTTCCTGAAGCCCCGGTCCCGCGCCATGAACGCCTCCAGCATATGCGGCGCAAGCGCCGCCGCATCCACCCGTTCACCGTAGGTCTGCGCGTGCAGCGCCGCATAGCGATCCAGCGTCGCCTTCAGTTCGGCCGACAACGTGATAGTGAGCTTGACCGGCCCGCTCTTGGGCAGCGGGCCGAGTCGCAGCGCGTTCGCGCTCATCGCGACGCTCCCCGGTTGAAGAACAGCGGCTGGTATGGCCGCAGCACCAGGTCGCGGTTGACGATGACCCGCACCGGCAAGCCGGGGCGCTCCGTCAGGGTGGGCTGGATGTTCATGTTCCGCCTGGTCATCTCCTGCCCGATCTGGTTCACGCTGTCCTGGACGCTGTCTCGCCCGGCGATGACCACGCGGTTGCCGTCCTGGCGGTTCTCCGGCGCGGCCAGCTCGGCGCCGATGCCCAGCAGCGTGGTCAACGCCGCACCCGCGAAGATGCGGTCCCAGTGCCAGTCCACGCCATCCTCCAGGCCCGCATAGCCGGCCGGGTCGGTGCCCACCAGGTTGTCGAGCTTGAACGACGAGGTGTCGGGCAGGATCACCCGGTTCCACACCACCTGCACCCGGCTCTGGCCGTAGGCCACCTGGCTGTTGTACTTGCCCAGGATGCGCGAGCCCTGCGGAATCAGCAGGTACTTGCCGGTCGCCGTGTCGTAGACCGGCTCCGTCACCGTGGCGATCACGTCGCCCGGCAGGTCGGACTTGATGCCCGTGACCAGCGCCGCGGGGATCACCGTGCCGGCCATCACCTGGTAGGGCGAGGCCGGCAACTGCAGGTTGCCGGAATTGCGGGTCTGCGCAGCGCCGGCATTCAGGAATGCTTCCTTCTGCTCCTGGCGGTTCTGCACGGCCGTCGGATCGGCGGGCTGCGCAGCGGCAGGTGCAAGCGCGCCCGCCAGCGCATCGAAAGGCTGCGCGCTGCGCACCTCACTCGCCGGCGCGGCCTGGGCCGGCTTCGCGCCGGCCGGACTGCCACCCGTCGCACGGAAGAACACGCCCGAGCGTGCCGCTTCCTCTGCCGCCAGGCGCGCCGCATGCGCGGGATCAACGCCGCCAGCCTGCGCGCGGGCCTCCATCGGCTGCTGCGACCTGACGATGGCCGACCCCAGGTCGCCCGGCAGCGGCTCGCCCAGTTGTGGCACCGCGGGCGGCGGCGCCGGCCGGGCCATCCCGGCGTAGTCCTTGGGCAACTGGTCCAGGTTCTCGGCCTTGGCGACGCGATCGACGTTGTACAGCTCGGTGGCCGGGTTGCGCTCGCGCCGGTGCGGTTGTAGCGACCACAAGGTCGCGCCCAGCACCACGGCGGCCAGCATGCCGGCGATCACGGCCAGCATGCGGCGGTTGAGCCGGACCACAGGACGCGGCGATGCGCGCAGCGCCATCGTCTCCGGATCAGCCTTGGGCGGGACGGCAGCGGCCTCGTTCATGATCCATTGCTCCCTCGGGATATGCCCTCGGTGCGCTCGATGCGCACGATCTCGCTCCTGGCGCCCTTGCCGCCACCCAGGCGCAGTTCGGCCGCACCGAACAGCCGGTCCACCACGTAGTACGGGGCGCGGAAGCGGTAGTTCACGAGCTGGCCGTCGCCCTGCGGGCCGATCACGAACAGCGGCGGCAGCTCGCCCTGCGCGATGCCACCGGGGAACTGGATGTAGACCTTCTGCCCGTCGTCGAAGGCGCGCAGCGGCTTCCACGGCGGGCTGCCGCCGCTGATCGCATAGCGGAAGCGGATGCTTTCCAGCGACAGGCCCGCATCCACGGGCGCCGCGGACTGCGCGTCCCGCGCCTGCTTCTGCAGCGCCACCATGCGGTCCTTCGGGTAGTCCCAGGACACCGAGGCCATCCAGGCCTGCGGCGTCGAGGACAGCTCGATCAGGTAGGTGCGCCGGTTGGTCGTGATGACCATGTTGGTCTTCAGCCCCGTGCGCGTGGGCTTGACCATGACGTTCACGCGCTGGGACGGGCCGGTGCCGCTGGTCGTGTCGCCCACGATCCAGCGCACCGTGTCGCCGGCCGATACCGTCACCAGTTCCTCGCCCTCCTGCAGCGCGATCACCGTCACGCGGCCGGGACTCGTGTAGACCTGATAGAGCGCCCCATCGGTGAAAGGCCAGACCTGGATCGCATTGACGTAGCCCTCGCGCGTGGGGGCGATACGCGCCTCGTCGTTGGCCTTGGACACGCGCACCTTCTCATCGGCCGGCTCCGGCAAGGCCGCCAGCGAACCATCGACGGGCAGCGCCTTCATCTGCTCCGGCAGCGGCAAGGGCTTGGGCACTTCGACGACTTCGACCGGAGCCGGCGGATCGGGCAGGCGCTGTGCTTGCACCGGCTCGTCCAGCGTGATGGCCGGCGGGGGCTTGCCATGCGATGCGCAGCCGGAGAGGCTTGCGATCAGCAATGCCGGAATAACGTAGAGGCGCAAATGGGGAATGCATCGGTTCATGGTTTCCTGGCTCCTTCGGTGGCATCAAGTTCGCGGCTCCACGACAGACCGTTGACGTAGATGCCCAGGGGGTTCTTGCGCAACCGCTCCTCGGTGCGCGGCGGCTGCAACACGATGGACAGCACCGCGGTCCAGCGCTCGGTGCCGGCCGGTGCGCCGTTGACATAGCTGCGCTCAATCCAGCGCACCTGGAACGACGAATCGCTGGCGCGCACCACGCTGGTCACTTCCACCGCCACCGAGTTCTGGCCAATGCGCGAGAACGGGTCGTTGGTGCGTGCGAAGTCATTGAGCGTCGCCGCGCCCCGGTCAGTGGCGTAGTCGTAGGCTTCGAGCCAGTTGCGCCGCACGACGATGGGATCGATAGAGAGGGACCGCACGTCGTTGATGAAGCGCGCGAGGTGGTGCGCGACCTGCGCGTCGCCTGGCCGGTACGGCGCGGCGGCTTCTCCGACCGCACGCACCTGCCCGGCCTGGTCCACCTCGACGACATACGGCGTGACGATGGACTGCGCCGAGCGCCACACGAGGCCACCGGCCATCAGCAGGGCCAGCGACAAGCAGCCGAAGGCCATGAAGCGCCAGTTCTTCGCCTGCACCCGCGCCGAGCCGATGCGCTCGTCCCAGACCTGCGCGGCGGCCTGGTACGGGGTGACGGGCGCCGGCGTGTCGGAGTAGCGCACTTGGGGTCGTTTGAATCGCATGAAGGGGTTCTCCTTAGCTGTCGTCGCGCAGGCTGGGGCTCGCACCGCTGCCTCCGCTGTCGCCCGAGCGCAGTGTGTGGGCCGCGACCGTCGCGCCGTGCGCTAGGCGCTGGTGGCGTTGCAGGCGCTGCGCCCAGGCGGGCGGCACCGTAGGTGCGGCGGGCGCGTCAGCCGATGTCCCCGCAGTGGAGGTCGCCGCCGCCGCCGGCGCGGCCGCCTCGGCAACGAAGTTCGCCACGCGCTCGCGCATGGCCTTGGCGCCTGAAGCCACGCGATCGCCGACTGCGCCAGCGCCGGTGCGTGCAACGTTGGCCAGGCCCGCGCCGGCCGCGCGCAACCCGCTGCCGCCCGAAGCCGCGGCACCAGCCTCGTAGGCCGAGCGCGCGCCACCGGCGAGGGAGCTGGCGGAACGGCCGGCAGCGGCCGCGCCACCGATCACGCTACGCGCTGCGCCGGGGGCCATGCGCGCGCCAGCAGCTACGGCGGCGCCCGCGCCAGCCATCGCCGCGCCACCGGCGACTGCAAGGCCCGCGCCGCCGACCACGGTGCCGGCCGCCGCCCCTGCGCTGAGCTGCGGCGCGCCCGACACCAGCCCGGTGGCGATGCCCGGTCCGAAGATGCCAAGCCCGAACAGCGCGAGCGAGGCGAGCATGATGGTCAGCGCATGGTCGATGCTCGGTTCGGTGCCCGGCGGCGCCGTGAACTCGCCGAACAGACCCGTGCCGATGCCCACGATCACCGCCAGCACCAGCACCTTGATCCCCGAGGACACCACGTTGCCCAGCACGCGCTCGGCCAAGAACGAGGTCTTGTTCCACAGCGCGAACGGCACCAGCACGAAGCCCGCGAGGGTGGTCAGCTTAAACTCGATCAGCGTCACGAAAAGCTGCACCGCAAGCACGAAGAAGCACACGATGACCACCAGCCAGGCCAGGCCCAGCACCACGATCAGATCGAGGTTGGCGAAGACCTCGGGGAAGCCCGTCAGGTCGCCGATCTGCGTCATGATGGGCCGCGCAGCCTCGATGCCGACCTGCGCGAGCCGGCCCGGCTGCAGCAGCTGGGCCTGCGTCAGTGCCGAGCCGGAGGCTGTCAGGCCCAGGCCCGCGAACGAGCGGAAGACGATGCCGGCCAGTGCATTGAAGTGGCCGATGATGTAGGCGAAGGCCCCCACGTAGAGCACCTTCTTGATCAGCTTGGCGATCACGTCGTCGCCGCCACCGCCGCTCGCGTTGCTCATGGCCCAGAACAGGCCGGCGAGCGTCATGTCGATCAGCACCAGCGTTGCCGTCAGGAACGCGACCTCGCCACCGAGCAGGCCGAAGCCCGAGTCGATGTAGCGCGAGAAGACATCGAGGAAGCGGTCGATGACGCCAACGTCGTTCATGGCATCAGTCCTTGGGCGCCGAACTGGCAGGAGGCGCCGACTCGGCGGCCGGCGGCGCCGGCGGCTTCACCGGGTCGCCCGCATACGGCGACTGGCCGCTGCCCAGGAAGCGCCGGCGCGTGGCCTCGGCCACTGCGTTGCACTGCGCATCGCCGACCTTGGCGTGGTCGGCCTTGCAGGCTTCGCGCAACGCGCGCAGCCGCTGCGGGTTGGCCACCAGCGATTCGACGCCCTCGATGGGCGGTGGCTTCTTCTCGCAGGCGGCCAGCGCCAGCGCGCACAGGGTCATGAGGATGATTCGTCGCATGGCGTGCACTCCCCTCAGTCGCGGTAGAAGTTAACGTTGGTGGGCGTGTACGGCGTCCCCTCGCCCTGGAAGCGCCGACGCACCTCCCGCGCACGTTCCTGCACGGCGACCTGGCGCGCCTGTTCCAGCGCGGCGGCGCGGTCCTGGGTGATTTGGAGCTGCTGCGCCTGGATCGCTTGGCGCGACTGCAACGCCAGCAGTTGGTTCGTGGCCTGCATGGCCTGCAGGGCGCCCGTGGCCGACTGGCTGCGGTTGACCAGTTCGGCCAGCGTGCGCTCATCGGCAGCGAAGTTTTGCACCGCCTGCGACTGCACCTTGGTGGCGGTGCGCAGCGCTTCGAGCGAGTTGGTCCAGCGCGTGCGCGCATCGAGCGCCATCTGCGTGCCCGAAATCGCGGCGCTGTAGGAGTCGGGGTAGAGGCGGCGGAAGTCCGCCTCCATCTGCGAGACGTTGAAGGCCAGCCCCTGCGCCTGCCGGATCAGCTGATTGGTCGCATCCAGCGTCGCGCGCAAGTCGGCCAGCGCGCTGAACGGCAGGCTGGTCAGGTTGCGCGCCTGGTTGACCAGCATCTGCGCTTCGTTCTGGAGTTGGCGGATCTGGTTGTTGATCTGCTCCAGCGTGCGCGCGGCGGTCAGCACGTTCTCCGCGTAGTTCGACGGGTCAAAGACGATGTCGCCGATGCCGAACAGCGCATGCGCAGGCTGAGCGACGCCCAATGCGAGGACGCCAGCGGCCGCCAGCGCCAGGACGTGCTTCCTGAACGGGCGGGGTTTGAACGAAGCGATGCGTTTCATGGCGAAACTCCTTCCGGTGGTGGTGGATCGATGAGATCGGCGGCCCAGTCCAGGCCGCAGTGCCGCAGCCAATGGGCCGCGAAGTCCTGTGCGCCGTGCGCGGCGAGCACGGCATCGATGTCGCGCTGGTGCTCGGGCGTCGAGGCACCGGCGAAGGCGAGCGCCACCGGCCCGAGGTCCAGATCGAAGACGCGGTTGCCCAGGCGCGACTGGTAGTAGTAGTCCTGCTTGGGCTGCGCCTGCGCGACGATGTCGATCTGCCGTGCGTTCAGGCCGAAGCTCTCGTAGATCTTGCGGATCTGCGGCTCGGTGGCCTGCGGATTGGGGAGAAAGACACGACTCGCGCAGCTCTCCACGATGGCCGGTGCGATGGCCGAGCCCTGGATATCGGCCAGGCTCTGCGTGGCGAAGACGACGCTGACGTTCTTCTTGCGCAGGGTCTTGAGCCACTGCCGGATGCGCGCGGCGAACACCGGGTCGTCGAGGAACAGCCAGGCCTCGTCGAGGATCAGCAGCGTCGGTGCGCCGTCCAGGCGCTCCTCGAAACGCGCGAACAGGTAGCGCAGCACGGCCAGTGCGGCCGCCTTGCTGTGCATCAGCTCCTCCATCTCGAAGCCCTGCACATCGGCGCTGCCCAGGCGGTCGTGGTCGGCGTCCAGCAGCTGGCCGTGCGCACCGCCCAGCACGTAGGGCGCGAGCGCCTGGCGCAGCGCGTTGGACTGCAGCAGCACCGACAGGCCGGTCAGCGTGCGCTGCTCCACGGGGGCACTGGCCAGACTGCCGAGGGCGGACCAAACCACCTCGCGCTCCTCCGGCCCAACCGACAGGCCCTCCCGGATCAGCCGCCCCTCAATCCACTCGGCCGCCCAGGTGCGGTAGCCCTCTCGGTCGATGCGTGCAAGCGGCTGGAAGGCAATGGCGTTCTCGCCGCTCGCGTCGTCGTCTGCGCGGCCGAGGTCGTAGTGCTCGCCGCCCAGGCCCAGCACGGTGGCCCGGATCGAGCGCCCCCAGTCGAACGCGAAAATGCGTGAGCCTGGGTAGCGGCGGAACTGCAGCGCCATTGTCGCCAGCAGCACCGACTTGCCCATGCCGATCGGCCCGACCACCAGTGTGTTGCCCACGTCGCCGATGTGCGTGACGAACCTGAACGGCGTCGAGCCATCCGTCCGCGTGACGATCAGCGGTGGGCCGTCGAGGTGCGCGTTGCGCTCCTGCCCCGCCCAGACGGCCGACACCGGCATCATGTGCGCGAGCCCGAGCGTCGAGACGATGGGCTGCCGGACGTTGGCGTAGGCATTCCCCGGAACAGAGGACAGCCAAGCCTCCACGGCATTCAGCGTCTCCGGGATGGTCACGAACCCCCTGCCCTGGATCGCCCGTTCGGCCTGGCGCAGTTTCTCGTCGGCCGCGGAGGCTTCGGCGTCCATCACCACGACCGTGGCGGTGAGGTAGCCGAAGGCGACCTGGTCGCTGCCCAGTTCCTGCAGCGCCGCGTCGGCGTCGGCCGCCTTGTTGCTGGCGTCGGTATCGACCAGCACGCTCTCCTGCTGGAAGATGGTCTCGCGCAGCAGGGCCACGATGTTCTTGCGCTTCGCGAACCACTGCCGGCGCAAGCGCGTCAGTTCCTTCTCCGCCTCCGCCTTGTCCATGCACAGGAAGCGCGTGGACCAGCGGTACGCAAAGCCCAGGCGGTTCAGGTCGTCCAGGATGCCCGGCCAGGTCGAGGTCGGGAAACCGCGCACGGTCAACACCCGCAGGTGCTGCTCGCCCAGCATGGGCGCGAGGCCGCCGGCCAACGGCGCATCGGCCAGCAGCGCATCCAGGTGGACGGGCACCTCGGGCACCGCCACGGGATGGCGGCGCGTGGACACCGTGGCATGCAGGTAGGCCAGCGTCTGCGCATCGTCCAGCCGGACGATCTCGGGCATCACGCCATCGAGCAGGTCGAGCACCCGGTCGGTCTCGGCCACGAAGGCGGCCAGGCGCTCGCGCCAGTCCACGCCATCGCTCGCGCGATTCTCGTAGAGCAGCCCGGCCGCGCGGGCACGCGACTCTTCCGGCGGCAGGTACTGCAGCGTCAGGTGGTAGCGGCTCTCGAAGTGGCTGGCCGACCCCTCGAAGGCGGCGCGCCTCTCCTCCTCCACCAGCCAGGACAGCGGTTCGGGAAACTCGGAGCGCGGATAGTGCGCCGCCGGCAAGCGCTCGGCCTCGACGAACAATGCCCAGCCCGACCCCAGCCGGCGCAGCGCGTTGTTCAGACGTGCAGTGACGGAGACCAACTCGCCCTGCGTGGCGCTGTCCAGGTCCGGGCCCCGGAAGCGCGCAGTGCGCTGGAACGAACCGTCCTTGTTGAGCACCACGCCGGGCGCGACCAGCGCGGCCCAGGGCAGCCAGTCGGCCAGCAGTGCCGGGCGCTGACGGTATTCGGCGAGGTTCAGCACAGCATGCCCCTCAGACGTCCAGCAGCGCTCGCTGCTTCATGTGGCGCGCGAAGACCTGCATGAACTGCGGGTCCGAGCGTGCGCCCCACACAGCCAGCGAGTGGCCGACCAGCCACAGCAGGAGGCCGGGAATCCAGAGCTGCAGCCCCAGGCCGACGGCCGCGGCGAGCGTGCCGTTGGCGATCGCGACGGTGCGCGGTGCACCGCCCAGCAGGATCGGCTCCGTGAGGGACCGGTGCAGCGGCACCTCGAAGCCACGCATCTCGAAGTCCGTTGCTTCATGCGTGCTCATGCCAGTACCGCCCCGCCGCTGAACGAGAAGAACGACAGGAAAAAGCTCGACGCGGCGAACGCGATCGACAGGCCGAAGACGATCTGCACCAGCTTGCGGAAGCCCCCGCTGGTGTCGCCGAAGGCGAGCGTCAGGCCCGTGGCGATGATGATGATCACCGCGACGATGCGCGCCACCGGCCCCTGGATGGATTCGAGGATGGACTGCAGCGGCGCCTCCCAAGGCATGTTGGAGCCGGCCGCATGCGCTGGCAGCGCGACGGCCAGCAGCAGCGCCGCCATCAGCAGCACCTGCAGCACCAGCCGCATGCGTGAAGCACGCAGAGGCGGATTTACGGAAAGGAACGAAGTCGTCATGGCGTTTCTCCTGGAAGTGACGGCAAGGAAGGAAGCGATGGCAGGGGCGCGGATGCCAGCTCGTGATCGAGCCGGTAGCCGTTCCTGTCAAGGCCAATGACGCGCGCGATGGCCTCGACCCGGCGCGTGCGGCCGCGCCCGGCGATGAAGACGATGACGTTGACGGTCTCGGCGATCAGCGCGCGCGGCACGTTCACCGACACCTCCTGCACCAGCTGCTCCAGGCGCGTGAGCGCGCCCATCGGCGAGCCGGCGTGCACGGTGGCGATGCCGCCCGGGTGTCCTGTGCCCCAGGCCTTGAGCAGGTCGAGTGCCTCCGGGCCGCGCACCTCGCCGACGACGATACGGTCCGGCCGCAGGCGCAGCGTGGAGCGCACGAGTTCGGTCATGCTGACCACGCCGGGCCGCGTGCGCAGCGGCACGTGGTCGTGCGCCGTGCATTGCAGCTCCACCGTGTCTTCGAGCACGATCACGCGGTCACCGGTGGCGGCCACCTCGTCGAGCAATGCGTTGGCGAGCGTGGTCTTGCCGGTGCTGGTGCCGCCAGCGATCAGGACGTTCTGGCGTTCGCGCACGGCGGCGCGCAGGAACGCGGCTTGGTCGGCGGTCAGGATGCCGTCGGCCACGTAGTCTTCCAGGCGGATCAACGTGACGGCGCGTTTGCGCAGTGCGAACACCGGTCCCGGCGTGACAGGCGGCAGCGCGCCCTCGAAGCGCTCGCCGGTCTCGGGCAGTTCAGCGGTCAGCAGCGGCTTGCCCGCATGCACCTCGGCACGCACGTGCGCGGCGATCAAGCGGATGATGCGTTCGCCGTCTGCCGGCGACAGCGTGATGCCCGTCGGTGCGCGGCCCGTGCTCAGCCGGTCCAGCCACAGCGATCCATCGGGGTTGAGCAGCACTTCGACCACGTCGTGGTCGGCCAGCGCCTGCGCGATCTCCGGCCCCATGGCCGTGCGCAGCATGCGGATGCGCCGGTCCAGCGCCAGCGAGGCCGGCGCGACGGGAGATGTCGGCGCGCGCTCAGGCCGGCTCATGGGGCGGCCTCCGGTTTGCTGCCGGCCGGGGTCGCCGGCCGATAGCCTCCAGTGCTGTTCCCTTCGGTGTCGCCCAGCCCGAAGAACTGGCTGTCCTCGGGCTGGATCTCCTCGTACACGTCCTTGACCAGGCTGCGCCCGCGCAGCAGGTGGCGGCCGAGCTGTTCGATGAACTGCTCGAAGCGGGCGCGGCCCTGCGCGCGCGCCGCGTCCTGATGCGCCTCGGGGACGGGCATGCTGACGGTCAGGAAGTAGCGCACGTACAGCGCCACCGTCTCGATCAGGATGTTCTGGTCGCGTTCGAGCTTGTCGTACTGGCGCGAGAGGCGGTCCAGCCGCCTGGCGATGGCGGCCTCGCGCTGGTCGCCGCTGTCGGGCGAGAGGAACGAGGACAGAGCGGCAGCGATGATCGAGGACTTGGACAGCCCCTTCATAGCGGCCAGTTCGTCGAGCCGGCGCGCATGGTCGCGCTCCAGGAAGATGTTGAGGCGGGTGCGACTCATGACGGCCTCACAGGGCAATCCCGTCGTCGGGGTCGAGCGCGGCCAGCTGCGCGGCGCGCTGCAGGCGCGGGTCCAACTGCGTCGGCAGGGGCAGCGGCGCGTCGTCGTCATCGAGCACGCCGAGGTCGTCGGCGCCGGGCTCGGGCTGCGGCGCATAGGCCACCTCGCCCAGCTCCGGCTGCTGCCGGTGGCCGCCGTCATCAACAGCGCCGGCCTGACCGGCAAGCGCCATGTCGAGGATCGGCGCGGTCAGCGGCGCCAGGCCACTCCAATCGTCGGGGCGTGCCGCCGGGGCGTCGGCATAGCGGCCGCTTGACGCGAGCAGCGGAGCGGGCTTTACCCGTACCGTGAAGTTGCGGTCGAGGTAGTAGCGGATCTTGCGCGCACGGATCGGCGCGTGGCCCGAGACCATCACCACGGCATCGTCGGACGGCAACTGCATCACCTCGCCGGGCGTCAGCAGCGGGCGCGCCGTCTCCTGGCGCGACACCATCAGGTGCCCGAGCCACGGCGCCAGCCGATGTCCGGCGTAGTTGCGCTGCGCGCGCAGTTCGGTAGCCGTGCCCAGCGCGTCGGAAATGCGCTTGGCCGTGCGCTCGTCGTTGGTGGCGAACGCGATGCGCACGTGGCAGTTGTCCAGGATCGAATGGTTCGGGCCGTAGGCCTTGTCGATCTGGTTGAGGGACTGGGCGATCAGGAAAGCACGCAGGCCGTAGCCCGCCATGAAGGCCAGCGCGGACTCGAAAAAGTCCAGGCGCCCGAGCGCAGGGAACTCGTCGAGCATCAGCAGCAGCTTGTGCTTGCGCGCGATGCCGTCAGCGCCGTCCAGCGACTCCGTGAGTCGCCGGCCGATCTGGTTGAGGATCAGGCGGATCAGCGGTTTAGTGCGGCTGATGTCCGAGGGCGGCACGACGAGGTACAGCGACACCGGATGCTGTGCCGAGATCAAGTCGGCGATTCGCCAGTCGCAGCGCGAAGTGACTTCGGCGACTGTCGGATCGCGATACAAACCGAGGAAGCTCATGGCCGTGGACAGAACACCCGAGCGCTCGTTGTCGCTCTTGTTGAGGACTTCGCGAGCGGCGGAGGCGACCACGGGATGCGGCACATCGCCCAGGTGCTTCGTCGTCATCATCCGGTGCAGCGTCACCTCGAACGGGCACGCGGGATCGGACAGGAAGTTGGCTACACCTCGGAGGGTCTTGTCCTCGCCGGCGTAGAGCACATGCAGGATGGCCCCGACCAGCAGTGCATGCGAGGTCTTCTCCCAGTGGTTGCGCCGCTCCAGCGCGCCTTCGGGATCGACAAGAATGTCGGCGATGTTCTGCACATCACGCACCTCGTGCATGCCTTTGCGGACCTCCAGCAGCGGGTTGTATGCGGCCGACTTCGCATCGGTGGGGTTGAACAGCAGGTAGTGCGAGAAGCGCGCACGCCAGCCGGCCGTGAGCGTCCAGTTCTCGCCCTTGATGTCGTGGATCACGGCCGAGCCCGGCCAGGACAGCAGCGTCGGCACCACCAGGCCCACACCCTTCCCCGAACGCGTAGGCGCGAACGCCATGACGTGCTCGGGGCCAGCGTGTCGCAGGTAGCGCTCGTGCTGGCGGCCGAGGAAGACGCCGGTCGGCTCATGCAGGCCGGCCTTCCGGATGTCGTCGGCCTCTGCCCAGCGTGCGGAGCCATAGGTGGTGACGCGGCGCGAAACGCGCGAGCGCCATATCGCCATGCCGATGGCCACGCCCGTGGCAAACAGCCCGCTTCCTGCGGCGATGGCGCCACCCTGCAGGAAGATGTCCGGCGCGTAGGCGTCGTACCAGTACCACCACTCGAACAGCTTCCAGGGCTCGTAGACCGGCAGGCCCGCAATGCCAGCCCAGGCTGGTCCCAGCCGCGGCTGGTAGCCCAGCGCACGGGCGGTCCACTGGGTGGCGCCCCACACCCCGCCGAGGGTTACGCCGAGCACGGCCGCGATCTGGCCGAGCAGGATGCCCGTCTGGACGCTCGACGTCCCGCCCTCGCCAATTCCGGATCGAACTGCCATGTCCATTCCCTTCGGCGCCCCATTGCGCCATGCGCATGTGCGCCCCATGGCGCGCATCGCACGAGTCTGGAATCGATGGGCCGCGCGGTACACCCACGAGGGCGTAGCTCAGCGAAGGCTGGCGGGTATGTCGCGAGAAAACGCAGTTGGCTGGCTGGATTCCAGAAGGCCGAGGCCTGACTTGCCCCAGCGTTTCACAGCTGGAGCATGCTTGAGAGGAAGCTCCACGTCTAACCCGGATCTTTCGTGAAGAAGGGGTCGGCAGCCTCGTGCCGAGGCGCGTTGCCAT
>NZ_JBIQNC010000142.1:7570-13578 GCF_044462705.1 Xenophilus sp. | reverse complement strand
AGCCGGAGGCGGGCCGCGTCTGAGTCCGCCGGATCACGGAGACAAACAGATGAAGGTGTGGAAAGCCTGCGCCGCGGCCCTGTGCCTGATGCACGGCCTCGCGGGCGCGCAGGAAGTCGTGGTCGCCAGCATCGGCCCGCTGACGGGGCCGCTGGCGGACAACGGGACGGCCAACTACGAGGGCGCCAAGGCGTACTTCGATCAGGTCAACGCGCAGGGCGGCATCAACGGCCAGACCATCCGCCTGGTGCGCGAGGACGACCAGTACAAGACCGAGGAGACCATCCGGCTGGTCCAGGGCGTGGCCAAACGCGACAAGCCGGTGGCCTTCATCAACCTGCTGGGCTCGGCGACGGTGAGCACGATGCTCAAGCAGGGCGTGTTCGACAAGGTGGGCGTTCCCTTCGTCGGCATCACGCCCGGCTCGGAAAGCCTGCGCAACCCCGGCAGCCCCTGGATGTTCCACGTCCAGGCCGGTGACTACGCGCAGATCCACAGCGTGCTCAAGCATCTCTCGACGGTGGGCCTGAACAGGATCGCGGTGGCCTACCAGGACATCCCCTTCGGCAAGTCGGGGCTGGCCTACATCGACCAGGTGGCGCCGCAGATGAAGGTCGAGGTGCTCGGGCGGGTGCCCATCCCCTCGGCCGACGAGAAGCTGCAGGCCGCGGCGCAGCAGCTCAAGGCGAGCGGCGCCAGCACCTACGTGGTGATCCTCACGCCCAGCAGCGGGGCCGCGATGGTGCGCGACCTGCGCGCCATCGGCGACCACACGCCCATCTACAGCCTGTCGTACGTGCCGACGGCGGCGATCCTGCAGAAGGTGCCGCTCAAGGACGCCGTGGGCGTCGCGCTGGCGCAGGTCACGCCCAACCCCGAGACCTCGTCCACGCAGCTCTCGCGCGACTTCCGCGCGGCCATGGACAAGTACCTGCCGGAAGTCAAGACGCGCTCGTCGATGCAGATCATCGGCTACGTGAACGCGCGGGTCGCGGGCGAGGCCATCCGCCGCGCCGGCTCGAACCCGACGCCGGAGAAGGTGCATGCCGCGCTGCGCGGCCTGCGCGTGGACCTCGGCGGCTACCCGGTCGACTTCACCGAGACCAGGAACAACGTGGGTGCCGCCTTCGTGGACATCGGCGTCGTCGACAGCCGGGGGCGGCTGAAGTACTGAGCGGGTCCGCTCAGGCCGGCAGGCGCGGCCATGCGCCGCCGTCCGGCGGCAGCAGGTGCCACCGGCCGGGCTCGATGCCTTCGAAGGCCGCCCGGTAGCGCGGCGCGTCGCGGCCCTCGCCGGTCACGTCGCGGATCAGGATCGCCTGCACGCGTCCGGGATGCGCCCGGGCCACCTCGGCGTAGATCTCGGGATCGGCCTCGCCGGAGTCGCCGACGAACAGGAAGCGCCGGGCCGGGAAGTCGTGCAGCAGTTGCGCGATCGCGCCGAGCTTGTGCGCCCTCGATTCGCCCTCGCCGGGCACCAGCGAGCGCCAGCTCGTGCTCTCCCGCAGGTGCAGGCTGCCGCGGGGGAAGCCCGCCGCGGCCAGAAAGTCCTCCAGCACCGGCAGCAACTGCATCGGGCTGGCCGACAGGTAGTGCACGCGCGCGCCGGGCGCCGCGGCCAGCCGGCGGTAGCGGGCCGCCATGCCGGGCGCCGCGCGCGACGGCCGGGCGAAGGTGTTGAGCAGCATCTCGTGCCGGTCGCGCACCTCGGTGAGCTTGACCGTGTCGTCGATGTCCGAGACCACCGACAGGCCTTCCGGCGGCACCAGCAGCGCACGGCCGGCGAAGCGGCGCGTGTCGCCATCGGCCAGCACGGCATGGAAGTCCAGGTGCGCCGCGCTGCCGCCGCGCGGCGCGCCGTCGATCACCGCCCGCAGGCGGCTGCGGCCGGCGGCGTCGGTGGCGGGCAGGCGCACCGGCTGCGCCGGCATGGCCTCGAAGCGGACGACGACCTCCTTGCCCCGTTCCGAATCCGCCAGGAAGAGGCCGCAGCGCCGGCGGAAGCGCTCGCGGTCGGCGGCGGACATGGCGTCCTGGTCCAGGCCCAGGTAGCGGGCGAAGGCGGTGCGCAGGCCGGGCCGGCGCTCGGGCTCGTAGACCCAGGCGTGCAGGTCCGCCTCGATGCGCCCGGCGTCGAGCCGGCGGGCGGTGCCCGGCAGGAAGAGCACGCGCTCGTCGTCGCGCAGGGTGGCCTGCGCCGGCGCCCACGCCATCGACGCCGCCAGGCCCAGCCACTGCCGCCGGGTCACCGCGCCGGGCCTGGGCACGCACCGCATCGCGGCTCAGCCCGTGCGCTCGAAGGTGACGAAGGCGAACGGCAGGCCGTCCGCCGACACCGCGGCTTCGCGCGCCGTCTCGCGCCAGCCGTCGGCGAGCGTGGGAGCGAAGGCATCGCCCTCGAAGTCGCGCGCGATCTCGGTGACGACCGCGCGCTGCGCCAGCGGCTCGGCCTCGGCATAGATCTGCGCGCCGCCGATCACCCAGGCTTCGGGTGCCGCGCCGGCGAGCGACAACGCCTCGGGCAGGCTGGACGCGCGCTGCGCGCCGTCGCCGTGCCAGTCGGGCTGGCGCGTGACGACGATGTTCTGCCGGCCCGGCAGCGGGCGGAAGCGCGCGGGCAGCGAGTCCCAGGTCTTGCGGCCCATGATCACCGGGCAGCCGCTGGTCAGGCGGCGGAAGTGCGCCATGTCTTCCGGCAGGTGCCAGGGCAGCGCGCCGTTCGCGCCGATCACGCCGTTGGCGGCGCGTGCGTAGATGAGGTTCAGGCGGCCCATCGGCTGCGCGCGGCCGCTCACACCGCCACCGGCGCCTTGATGGCCGGATGCGGGTCGTAGCCCTCGATCTCGAAGTCCTCGTATTCGTAGTCGAAGATCGACGGCGGGCGGCGCTTGATGCGCAGGGTGGGGTAGGGCCGCGGGTCGCGCGAGAGCTGCAGCGCCACCTGCTCGGCGTGGTTGCTGTAGATGTGGCAGTCGCCGCCGGTCCAGACGAAGTCGCCCACCGCCAGGTCGCACTGCTGCGCCAGCATGTGCGTCAGCAGCGCGTAGCTGGCGATGTTGAAGGGCACGCCCAGGAAGATGTCGGCGCTGCGCTGGTAGAGCTGGCACGACAGGCGCCCCTCGGCCACGTAGAACTGGAAGAAGGCGTGGCAAGGCATCAGCACCATCTTCGGCAGGTCGGCCACGTTCCAGGCGCTCACGATGATGCGGCGCGAGTCCGGGTTGGTCCTGAGCTGCTTGACCACCTCGGCGATCTGGTCGATGTGGCCGCCGTCCGGCGTGGGCCAGCTGCGCCACTGCACGCCGTAGACGGGGCCCAGGTCGCCGTCCTCGCGTGCCCATTCGTCCCAGATCGTCACGCCGCGCTCGCGCAGCCAGTTGTTGTCCGACGAGCCCTGCAGGAACCACAGCAGCTCGTGGATGATGGACTTCAGGTGCACCTTCTTCGTCGTCACGAGCGGGAAGCCTTCGGCGAGGTCGAAGCGCATCTGGTAGCCGAACACGCTCTTGGTGCCGGTGCCGGTGCGGTCGGCCTTGAACACGCCGTGCGTGTCCACGTGGCGCATGAAGTCTTCGTACTGGGAGCGGATGGGGTGGTCGGTCATGTCGGCCGTGCGGTCAATACGAGGGCGTCGCAGGCCGGTGACGGGCCGTGCGCCGATGGATGCCGAGTCCATCACGACCGGCCTGCCTGCGGCCTGAAGCTCGGCATGAAGGAGCCCTTCAGGCGAGGATGAAGCATCGATTCTATGCAGGTGCCACGGGGGAGGACGGCGAGCGCGGCCGCCCCGTGCTTCAATCGCCCGATGCCTTCGACCTCGCCCGCCTGCCGCAGCGGCTGCGCCGCCTGCTGCATCGCGCCCTCGATCAGCTCGCCCATCCCCGGCATGCCGGCGGGCAAGCCGGCCGGCGTGCCCTGCGTGCAGCTGGACGAGCACCTGCGCTGCCGCCTCTTCGGCCGCCCCGAGCGGCCCGCGGTCTGCGCCAGCCTGCAGCCGGCCGAGGAGATGTGCGGCAGCGACCGCGTGCAGGCGCTGCGCTGGCTCGGTGCGCTGGAGCGGGCCACGGCGCCCTGAGGGGAACGGCGGGCGCGCCGCATCGGTCTCGTCCGACGGTCGCATGGTCCGCGGGACGGCAGCGCGCGCGGCGCCGCCGGCGTCAGATGGAAGGAAGCCGTGCGGGCCGCGCGCCCGCCGCCTTCCTCGACGACCACCCCAGGAGCCGACTCATGACCTCATCGACCTCCTCATCGCCTTCCACGCCGCCCGTCGATCCGGATCTGGCCGCGCAGGCCCGCCCCGGCTACGGCATTCCCTCGCAGGACCCGCGCCCCGAAGCGCAGCAGCCGCTCGAAGGCGAGGAGGCGCGGCGCGAGGCGCGCTCGGTGCTGGCCGGTGGCGGCGCCATGGTCGGCGCGGCCACGGGCGCCACGCTCGGCACCGCGGTGGCGGGGCCGCTGGGCGGCTTCGTCGGCGTGGCGCTCGGCGGGCTGGCCGGCGCCCTGGGCGGCCAGGCCGTGGGCGCGGCCGCATCGTCGCCCGGGCAGGCCGACACGGTGCGGCTGCACGTCGAGGACAGCGGCGGCGCGGGCCGGCCCGTGGTGCTGATCCACGGCTGGCCGCTCTCGGCGCAGTCGTGGGCGCCGCAGGAGCCGGTGCTGCGCGCGGCCGGCCACCGCGTGGTGGCCTACGACCGGCGCGGCTTCGGCCGCTCCGACAAGCCGGCCACGGGCTACGACTACGACGTGCTGGCGGACGACCTCGCGCGCGTGATCGAGCACTGCGGGCTGGAGGACGTGACGCTGGTCGGCTTCTCGATGGGCGGCGGCGAGGTGGCGCGCTACGTCGCGCGCCACGGCCAGTCCCGGCTGCGCAGCGTGGTCTTCGCCGCGGCCGTGCCGCCCTGCCTGATGAAGACCGCGGACAACCCCGAGGGGCCGCTCACGCCGGAGCAGGCGCAGCAGCAGCGCCAGGAGCTGGAGCGCGACCGCGACGCCTTCTTCGAGCAGTTCATGCAGGGCTTCTTCTCGGCCGGCGGCGAGCTCCGCGTCAGCCCGGCGCAGCGCGCCGAGGCGCTGGCGCTGTGCCACCAGTCGGCGCAGCATGCGGCGCTGGCCTGCATGGACGCCTTCGGCGGCACCGACTTCCGCGCCGACCTGGGCCGGGTGAGCGTGCCCACGCTGGTGATCCACGGCGACGCGGATGCGATCGTGCCCATCGAGGGCTCGGGCCTGCGCACCCACCGCGCCATCCCGCACAGCCGGCTGGTGACGGTCAGCGGCGGTACGCACGGCCTGAACGTCTCGCACGCCGGAGTATTCAACGAAGCGCTGCTCGCCTTCCTGCGCGGCTGAGCAGGCCCGCCGGCGTCAGGCCCGCAGCACCCGCCCCGGGTTCAGGATGTTGCGCGGGTCCAGCGCCTGCTTGATGGCACGCATCATGGACAGGGCCACCGGCGACTTGTGCTTTTCCAGCGTGCCCACCTTCAGCCCGCCGATGCCGTGCTCGGCGGAGAAGGAGCCGCCGTACTTCGCCACCTGCTCGTAGACCAGGGCGTTGACGCGCTCCTCCTGGTCGCGCAGGAAGGCCTTCGCGTCGCCCTCGGCCGGCGCCTGCACGTTGTAGTGCAGGTTGCCGTCGCCCAGGTGGCCGAAGTTGACCAGCCGTACGCCGGGGATCTCGCGCGCCAGCAGCGCGTCGGTCTCGGCGCAGAAGGCGGGGATGCGCGAGACGGGGATCGAGATGTCGTGCTTGATGTTCAGGCCTTCCTCGGCCTGCGCCATCGGGATGCTCTCGCGGATGTGCCACAGCTCGTGCGCCTGCGAGAGGCTTTCGGCCACCACCGCGTCGGTGACGCAGCCGGCCTCGAAGGCGGTTTCCAGCAGCGCCTCGAAACGGGCGCGGGCATGGTCCTCCGATTCGCTGTCGGAGTTCTCCAGCAGCACGAAATAGGGTGCCCCCACGCTCGCCACTTCGTGTGCTTCGCTGCCCCCCGAGGGGGCTGGGCTTG
>NZ_JBIQNC010000142.1:1471-7470 GCF_044462705.1 Xenophilus sp. | reverse complement strand
TCGCTGCCGACCAGCAGGTCGCGCAGGTCGTAGCCGGTGTTGTCCTTGCGCAGGCCGGTCAGGCCGTCCCACACCTCGCCCTGCGCCGTCACCACCTCCAGGCCCAGGCACAGGTCGCGCGTGTTGCCGTAGCGCACCACCTGCGTGCCGCCGGCGTTGGTGGCCAGGTTGCCGCCGATGGTGCAGCTGCCCTCGGCCGCCAGGCTCAGTGGGAAGAGGAAGCCCGCCTGGTCGGCCGCCTCCTGCAGCGTCTGCAGCACGCAGCCGGCGTCGACCGTCATGGTGAGGTTGGCGGCGTCGATGCCGCGGATGGCGTTCATGCGCGTGAGGCTGAGCACCACCTGCGTGCCGCTCTCGTCGGGAATCGCGCCGACCGCCAGCCCGGTGTTGCCGCCCTGCGGCACGATGGCCGTGCCCGCCGCGGCGCAGGCCTTCACCACGGCCGCCACCTGCGCCGTGTCGGCCGGCCGCACCACGGCCAGCGCCTTGCCGCGGGCGCGCTTGCGCCAGTCCTGCTCCCAGGCGCCCAGGTCGCCGTCGGTCAGCACGTGGGGCGCGCCGACGATGGCACGCAGGGAATCGAGCAGGTCGGTCACGAGGCAGGTCTTTCGTTGAGCGCGCGGCCGGCGCGCAGGCGCAGCCGCACGTGCAGCGCGCAGGCGACGAACAGGCCCAGGCACAGCAGGATCTCCACCCAGGCGAGCAGCCGGCCGGCGGCGGTGGCGTCGCTCCAGGCGCGCACCACGCCCTCGGTGAAGTAGAGCCACACCAGCAGGCTCACCCAGCGGTAGGTGTACATGCGGTTCTTCAGCAGCCCGGCCAGCGGCACCACCAGCGGCAGCGCCTTCAGCGCCAGCCAGGAGCCGCCGGGCCGCAGCGGCGCCAGCCACAGTTCCCAGGCCAGGCACAGCGCGACCAGGCCGAGCAGGCAGCCCACCGCCAGCGTGCGGGTCCATGCGACGGCGGGGGAGGGTGCGACCGGAGTCATGTCAGGTGTTGAGCAGTTTGCGCATGCGTCACTCGAAACCAAGCGGGACCGACGGCCGCGGAGCAGGCCATGCGGGAACACGCGCGGAACCGGCTTGGCCGGGCCGCTGCGTGTGCCCCCTTGAGGGGGTTGGCGGAGCGACACGAAGTGCGCGAAGACTGGGGGTGGGAATAATACCGGCCCATGAACCGCCGCCAGCTCTGGAGGGACTTGTCCCGCTTCCCGTGGCGCAACACTGCCGCCGTGCTGGGCGAACGCTTCCGCGAAGACCGCCTGGGGCTGACGGCCAGCAGCCTGACCTTCACCACCACCATCGCACTGGTGCCCTTCGTCACGCTGGCGCTGGCGCTGTTCACCGTGTTCCCGATGTTCGCCACCATGCAGGGCCGCCTGCAGCGCTGGCTGGTGGACAGCCTCGTCCCGGAGAACATCTCGCGCCAGGTGCTGGGCTACCTCACCCAGTTCGCCAGCAAGGCCAGCGGGCTGGGCATCGCCGGCCTGGGCGTGCTGCTGGTGACGGCCATCGCGCTCATCCTCACCATCGACCGCACGCTCAACAATATCTGGCGGGTGCCGCGCCCGCGGCCGCTGGGGCAGCGCATCCTGATCTACTGGGCCGCCATCACGCTCGGGCCGCTGGTGCTGGCCGCCAGCCTGTCGACCACGGCCTGGGTGTTCACCGCCTCGCGCGGCATCTTCCACGACGGCAGCGCGCTCAAGCTGCTGTTCGACGCGCTGGAGTTCCTGCTGCTGGCGGCCGGCATGGCGGCGCTGTACCACTACGTGCCCAACACCCACGTGCGCTGGTCGCATGCCTGGGCCGGCGGCGTGTTCGTCGCCGCCGCCATCGAGGTCGCCAAGCGCGTGCTGACCTGGTACCTGGGCACCGTCCCGACCTACTCGGTACTGTACGGCGCCTTCGCCACGGTGCCGATCCTGCTGGTGTGGATCTACGTGGCCTGGGTGATCGTGCTGCTGGGCGCGGTGATCGCGGCCTACCTGCCCAGCCTGCTGACCGGCGTGGCGCGCCGCGGCGGCGGCCCCGGCTGGCCGATGCAACTGGCGGTGGAGGCGCTCCAGCAACTGGAGCGGGCCCGCGCGCAGCCGTTCAAGGGCCTGGGCGCCAGCGAACTGGTGGCGCGCATGCGGGTCGATGCCCTGCAACTGGCGGCCGTGCTGGAGGCGCTGGTGGCGCTGGACTGGGTGGGCGAGCTGGCCGAGGTCGAGGAAACGCGGGATCCGCGCTACGTGCTGCTGGCCGACCCGGACGCCACGCCGCTGGCGCCGCTGGCCGAGGCGCTCATGCTGCCGCGCTCGCCCAGCCTGGAAGGGCTGTGGACGCGCGGCGCGCTGGATGCGCTGCGCCTGCGCGATGTGCTGGCGAAGGACGAGCCGCCGGAGAAGGCCGCCGTCGACCCGCAGGCCGTTCAGAACCTGATGCGGCCCAGCCAGATGTCGCGGTACATGACCCAGTCGCCCATGAAGCTGTAGAGCGGCCGCTTGAAGGAGGCGGGCCTGTTCTTCTCGAACGCGAAGTGGCCCACCCAGGCGAAGCCGTAGCCGCACACCAGGCCGATCAGCAGCCACCACGGGTTGCCGGTGAACACCAGCGCGGCCAGGCAGGCCAGCGCCAGGGAGGAGCCGACGAAATGCAGCTGCCGGCAGGTCCGGTCGGAATGCTCGCTCAGGTAGAAGGGGTAGAACTCGGCGAAGCTCGTGAACTGGCGCGGATCGACGGCTGCGCCGGCCGTGCGGGCCTGGCCGGGGGAGGGCGTGGCGGGGTTCATCGCGGTCTCCTTCAGGGGCGCCGGCACGCGGCCGGGCGCCTGACCATAATAGCGAGCCGCCTGCGTGGCGGCCATCCCTCGCATCCCTGCCTGCCGCCACCGCCTTGCTGCCGAATCCCCCTGTTTCCGACGCTCCCTGGGTCGTGTGCCTGTGCGCCGAATGGTGCGGCACCTGCCGCGACTACCGCCCGCTGATGCAGCAGGTGGCGCAGGCGCATCCGCAGATGCGCTTCGCCTGGGTCGACATCGAGGACCACGCCGAGTTGGCGGACGAATTCGACGTCGAGACCTTCCCGACACTGCTGGTGGTCGATTCCGGCGGGCAGCGCTTCCTGGGGCCGATGCTGCCGAACGCGCAGGCGCTGTCGCGCCTGCTCGGCGCACTGCCGGCGGCGCAGCCGGCCGAGGCGCATGTGCATGCGCTCATCGCCGGCATCGAGCGCGACCCGGCCGCTTTCGCGCTGCACATGGGCTGACCGACGCGCCCGTCAAGGCGCGTCCGCCGCCTGCATCCAGGCCGGCACATCGCGTTGGCCGTGCAGCACGCGCCAGACATCGACGTGGTCCGCCTGCTCCACGTAGAAGACCAGATGGGGGTAGCGGTTCAGCCGCCAGGTGCGCAGGCCCGGCAGGTCCAGTTCGTGTGCGTAGCGCGTGGAGCCGGTGGCCGGATGGCGGCCGATGTGCGCGTAGGCCCGCTCCAATGCATCCACGAAGCCGATCGCCGCAGCCTCGGCGTCGACGGCCAGGTAGTAGGCAATCGCCTCGTCCACATCCTGGCTGGCCCGCATGCGCGGGATGACGGGCTTGGCCGTCACGGTTTGGCGCGGCGGCCGGCCGTCTTGCGCACCTGGTCGCGCAGTCCTTCGAAATAGGCTGCCGACGCGGTTGCCGAGGGGGCCGAGCCTGCACCCGCCAGCAGCAGGCCGCGCAGTTGTTGCCGATCCTGGTCGCGGCGGATCAGTTCGCGCACGTATTCGCTGCTGGTGCCATAGCCCCGCTGGCTGACCTGCTCGTCCACGAAGGACTTCAGGGCATCAGGCAGGGAGATGTTCATGGTGCTCATGGCGAGAGTTTGGCAAATTTTGCCAAATCTGTCGAACGCCAGTGCCTCCCCGTTCAGCGCGCCAGGAAGTCCCGCAGCGCGAAGAGCAGCGCGTCCGGTGTCTCGGTCATCTGGTGGTGGCCGACGGGCAGCGAAGCGATCTCCACACGCTTGCCGCTCTCGCGCGCCCGGGCGATCAGGCCCTGCGCCGCGCGCGGCGAGGTCATCTGGTCCTGCGCGCCGAGCGCGAAGAGCACCGGGCAGGCGATTTGCGCGATGGCGTTCTCGCCGTTGGCGTAGCGGTCGCAGGCCAGGAAGCCGCGGTGGAACACGTTGACCTCCGGGTTGCTGCGCAGCACCCGCCGGCCCAGTGCCATGCCCGCGCCGTAGACCCAGGTGCCGGGCCCCAGCGCCGAGGGCGGCGCCGCCAGGGTGGAGCGCGAGAACACGTTGACCAGCTTCAGCGCCGCCTCCGGGTCGTTCTGCGAGGCGTCGAGCAGCGCCTGCGAGACCTTCATCGGGAAGGCGGTGCCCACCAGCGCCAGGTGCGTGACGCGCTCGCCCAGGCGGGCAGCCGCCTCCAGCGCGATCAGCGAGCCCCAACTGTGGCCCACCAGCGCGGCGCGCTGCACGCCGGCGGCGTCGAGCAGCGCGGCGACGAAGTCGGCCGCCTGCTCCACCGTCTCCGGCGCGTCGCCGGCGCTGCGGCAGTGGCCGGGCAGGTCCACCGCCAGCACGTTGAAGCCGTGGTGCGCCAGGTAGCGGCTCTGCAGGATCCACACGCTGTGGTCGTTCAGCACGCCGTGGATGAACACGACCGTGGGCCGGGCCGCGTCGAAGGGCTTGCCGCCGGTGTAGCAGTAGGTGCGGTGGCCGTTGACGTTCAGCTCCATCTCAGCCCCCCGCCTTCTCGGCCGCCTTCAGCGCGCGCTTGAGGTCGTCGATCAGGTCGTCGGGGTCCTCCAGCCCGATCGACAGGCGGATCGTCCCCTGCCCGATGCCGCCGGCGGCCAGCGCCTCGTCGGTCATGCGGAAATGCGTGGTGCTGGCCGGGTGGATCACCAGCGAGCGGCAGTCGCCCACGTTCGCCAGGTGGCTGAAGAGCTTGAGCGCCTCGATGAACTTCTTGCCTTGCTCGCGGTCGCCCTTGATGTCGAAGCTGAACACCGAGCCCGCGCCCCGGGCGCCGTGCCTGAGCAGCCGGTTCGCCAGCGCGTGGCTCGGGTGCGCTTCGAGCAGCGGATGCCCCACACGCGAGACGAAGGGGTGGCTCGCGAGGAAGCGCACGATCTTCTCGGTGTTGGCGATGTGCCGCTCCATGCGCAGCGGCAGCGTCTCGATGCCCTGCAGGATCAGCCAGGCGGTGTGCGGGCTCATGGCGGCGCCGAAGTCGCGCAGGCCCTCGCGCCGCGCGCGCAGCAGGAAGGCGCCGACGGTGGACTCCTCGGTGAACACCATGTTGTGGAAGCCGTCGTAGGGCGCGCTCAGCTCGGCGAATTTCCCGTCCGAAGCGTCCCAGTCGAAGCTGCCGCCGTCGACCAGCACGCCGCCGATGACGGTGCCGTGGCCGGAGAGGAACTTGGTGGCCGAGTGGTAGACCAGGTCGGCGCCGTGCTCGAAGGGGCGGATCAGGTAGGGCGAGGTCAGCGTCGAGTCGACCAGCAGCGGCACCTTCGCCTCGTGCGCGATCTGCGCCACGGTGGGGATGTCCAGCACGTCCAGGCCGGGGTTGCCCACCGTCTCGCCGAAGAGCAGCTTCGTCTCGGGCCGGATCGCGGCGCGCCAGCCGTCGATGTCGCCCGGCTTGACGAAGGTGGTCTCGATGCCGAAGCGCCGCATCGTGTAGTGCAGCAGGTTCTGCGAGCCGCCGTACAGCGCCGTGCTGGCGACGATGTGCGAGCCCGCGCCCATCAGCGTGGCCACGGCCAGGTGCAGCGCGGCCTGGCCGCTGGCGGTGGCGATGGCGCCGATGCCGCCTTCCAGCGCCGCCACGCGCTGCTCCAGCACCGCGTTGGTGGGGTTGCTCAGGCGGCTGTAGACGTGGCCGGAGCGCTCCAGGTTGAACAGGGCGGCCGCGTGGTCGCTGGACTCGAAGACGAAGGAGGTGGTCAGGTGGATCGGCACCGCGCGCGCGCCCGTGGCCGGGTCGGGGGCGGCGCCCGCGTGCACCGCGAGCGTG
>NZ_JBIQNC010000142.1:0-1371 GCF_044462705.1 Xenophilus sp. | reverse complement strand
CGGCCCGTGCCGGCAACGCGCTGTTGCCGGTCGCACATTGTGGGCTATATTCATCCGGCCAATGTGGCCAAGAGCAGAGAGGAGCACCCCGATGAAAGTCAGCGACATCCTGCGTGTGAAGGGCAACACGCTCTTCACCATCACGCCCGACGATCCGCTGTCCGACGCGGTGAACGTGATGGCCGAGAAGGACATCGGCTCGCTGGTGGTGATGGAGCGCGGCGAGCTGGTGGGCATGCTCACCTTCCGCGAGGTGATCCTCGCGATCCAGGCCAACGGCGGCGTGGTCGGCGACACGCCGGTGCGCAAGGCGATGGACGACAAGCCGCTCACCTCCACCATGGACACCGACCTCGACGAGGTCCGCCGCATGATGCTGGACCACCACGCGCGCTACATGCCGGTGATGGACAAGCGCATGCTGATGGGCGTGATCAGCTTCTACGACGTGGCCAAGGCGGTGGTCGACAGCCAGAACTTCGAGAACAAGATGCTCAAGGCCTACATCCGCGACTGGCCGGCGGAGGAAGAGGGCAGCTGAGGCCCGTCCGGCCGCTCATTCCTTGATGTTGGCCGCCTGCACGATCTTCTGGTTGCGCTCGGCTTCCGCCTGCACGAACTTGCCCAGTTCCTCGGCCGATCCGCTGCCCGGCAGCGCGCCCTGTTCCTCCAGCTTGGCGCGCACCTCCGGGTCTTTCAGCACGGCGTTGAGTTCCTCGTTCAGGCGCTGCACCACCGGCGCCGGGGTTTTGGCCGGCGCGAAGATGCCGGTCCAGCTCAGCATCGAATAGCCCTTCAGGCCCGGCATCTCGCCGAAGGCCGGCACCTGGGGCAGCGCCTTCAGCCGCTTGTCGTCCGTCTCGCCCAGCGCCTTCAGGCGGCCGCCGGCGACGTGCGGGATGGCGCTGGTGCTCACCAGCATGGCCAGGTCGATCTGGTTGCCGATCACGTCGGTGGCGATCTGCGCGCCGCCGCGGTAGGGCACGTGCGTCACGAAGATGCCTTCGCGCTGCTTGATCAGCTCCATCGCCAGGTGCAGCACCGTGCCCACCCCGGAGGTCGCGTAGTTGTACTTGCCGGGCGCGGCCTTGGCGAGCCTGACGAACTCGGCCCAGTTCTGCGCCGGCAGGCCGGGGCGCGCCACCAGCACCATCGGCGCGGTGTTGAGCATGCCCACCGGCGCCAGGTCCTTCAGCGGGTCGAACTTGAAGGCGGCCGGGTTGATCAGCCGGCCGATCGCCATCACGCTGTCCGGGCCGGCCACCAGGGTGTAGCCGTCGGGCGCCGCGTTGGCGGCCTTGGCGACGCCGATCACGCCGCCGGCGCCGGCGACGTTCTCGACCACCACCGACTGCTTGAGCCGCTCGCCCA
>NZ_JBIQNC010000141.1:8439-13684 GCF_044462705.1 Xenophilus sp. | reverse complement strand
TTTTCATCTTGGGGCGGCCCGGCGATGAAAAAACGACTACAGCACCACGCCCGCCCCGCTCTTCTGCAGCGACCACATCTGCGCATAGCGGCCGCCCAGTGCCAGCAGCTCGGCATGCGTGCCCTGCTCGACGATGCGGCCCGACTCCATCACCAGGATGCGGTGCGCGTGGACCACGGTGGACAGGCGGTGCGCGATCAGCAGCGTGGTCTTGCCCCTGGCGGCGCTGGCCAGCTCGGCCTGGATGGCGCGCTCGTTGGCCGAGTCCAGCGCCGAGGTGGCCTCGTCGAAGATGAGGACGGGCGGGTTCTTCAGCAGCGTACGCGCGATCGCCACCCGCTGCTTCTCGCCGCCCGAGAGCTTGAGGCCGCGCTCGCCCACCGTCGTCTCGTAGCCCAGCGGCAGGCCGGCGATGAAGTCGTGGATGCGCGCCGCCTTCGCGGCCGCCACCACCTCCTCGTGCGTGGCGTCGGGCCGGCCGTAGGCGATGTTGTAGGCGATGGTGTCGTTGAAGAGCACCGTGTCCTGCGGCACGATGCCGATGGCCGCGCGCAGGCTGGCCTGGGTCAGGGTGCGGATGTCCCGGCCGCCGATCGAGATGGCCCCATCCTGGATGTCATAGAAGCGGTACAGCAACCGCCCCAGCGTGGACTTGCCCGAGCCCGAGGGGCCGACCACCGCCACCGTCTCGCCCGAGGGGATCTCGAAGCTCAGGTCCTGCAGGATCGGCCGCGCCGGCTCGTAGGCGAAGTCCACATGGTCGAAGCGCACCGTCCAGTCCGCCGTCGCCAGCGGCACGGCGCCGGGCGCGTCGGCCACCTCGCGCTCGCGGTCCAGCAGCGCGAACATCTTCTCCAGGTCGGTCAGGTTCTGCTTGATCTCGCGGTAGATCACGCCCAGGAAATTGAGCGGGATGTACAGCTGGATCATGAAGGCGTTGACCATCACCAGGTCGCCCAGCGTCATGCGGCCCTCGGCCACGCCCTGCGTGGCGAGCCACAGCATCGCCACCAGGCTGAGCGCCACCAGCAGCTGCTGGCCGGTGTTGAGCAGCGACAGCGTCGCCTGGCTCTTGACGGCGGCGCGGCGGTAGCGCTCCAGCTGCTCGTCATAGCGGCGGGCCTCGAAGTCCTCGTTGTTGAAGTACTTGACGGTCTCGTAGTTCAGCAGCGAGTCGATGGCGCGCGACTGCGCCCTGGAGCCCAGCTCGTTCATCGTCTTGCGGAACTGCGTGCGCCACTGCGTCACGCTGACGGTGAAGGCGATGTAGACCGCCAGCGCCAGTCCGGTGATGACGGCGAACCACGGATCGAAGCGCAGCGCCAGGATCGACAGCACCAGCACCAGCTCGACCAGCGTCGGCACGATGCTGTAGATCGAATACGAGATCAGCGAATGCACCGCCTGCGTGCCGCGCTCGATGTCGCGCGTCATGCCGCCGGTCTGCCGCTCCAGGTGGAAGCGCAGGCTCAGCGCGTGCAGGTGGCGGAACACCTCCAGCGCGATGCGGCGCGACGCGCCCTCGGTGGCCTTGGCGAAGACCCATTCGCGCAGCTCGGTGAAGAGGGAGGTGGCGAAGCGCAGCAGCCCGTAGCCCACCAGCAGCGCCACCGGCACGACGAGCAGGGCCTGCGGATCGCCGGGCTTGACGTCCATCGCGTCCACCAGGTGCTTGAGCAGCACCGGCACGCCCACGTTGGCCAGCTTGGCCGCGACCATGAAGGCCAGCGCCACGGCGACGCGGGCGCGGTAGCGCCACAGGTAGGGCAGCAGGCGGCGCAGCGCCGCGGCGTCGGTGCCGGCGGGCGGGGCCGCCGGGGCGGTGGCAGGCAGGGGTGGGGAAAGCGCGTCGCCGTCGGTGCGTCGCATGGGAGGACAATCGTGGGTGGAGCCGTTTCCTGAAGATGATTGTGCCGATGTCCACCCCCACCCCCGCCGACGCGCCCCTGAAGAGCCTGCCCGCCGACATGGAACTGGTGCTCAAGGTGATCCCCATGCCGGCCGACACCAACAGCAACGGCGACATCTTCGGCGGCTGGGTGATGGCGCAGGTGGACCTGGCCGGCTCGGTGATCCCGGCGCGCTACGCCCGCGGCCGCATGGCGACGGTGGCGGTCAACGAGTTCATCTTCAAGCAGCCGGTGCGGGTGGGCGACATCCTGTCCTTCTACGCCGCGGTCACGCGGGCGGGCCGCACTTCCGTGACGGTGAAGGTGGAGGTGTTCGCCGAGCGCATCCGCCAGCAGGGCGAGTACGTGAAGGTGACCGAGGCCATGCTGACCTACGTGGCCATCGACGAGAACGGCCGGCCGCGCCCGCTGGCGGACGCGCCCGCCGGATGAAATTAAGCACCCCCCAAGCGGCTTCGCCGCTCCCCCCTCTCTCGCCTTCGGCGGGAGGGGGGCGCACCCGGAGGCCTGGCCAAGCCAGTTCCTCGGGTGCCCTGGCATGGCCTGCTCCGCGGCCTCCGGATCGGGGAAGACCGTTGTGGTTCATCGGCTGCGGGCATCGCGCAGCGCCATGGACAACGGATCAGACTTTGCTGAAGTCCGGCTTTCTCTTCTCCATGAACGCCGTGAACGCCTCGCGGGCAGCCGGCTCGCGCAGCATGCGGCCGAAGCTGGCACCCTCCTCGTCCATGCGCGCCAGCACCGCGGCCTGCTGGCCGCCCTTCATCAGCCGCTTGGTCTCGATCAGCGCCGACAGCGGCTTGGCCGCGAGCTTACGCGCCTGCTGCTGCGCGACGGCGTTGCATTCGGTGGGCGGCACCACGCGGTTGACCAGGCCGACTTCCAGCGCCGCCTCGGCCATGAAGGGCTCGCCCAGCAGCAGCGCCTCGGCCGCCCGGTGGTGGCCGAACATCTGCGGCGCCAGCAGGCTGGAAGCCGCCTCGGGGCACAGGCCCAGGTTGACGAAAGGCATGGAGAAGGCGGCGTTGTCGCCGGCGTAGACCAGGTCGCAGTGGAACAGCAGCGTGGTGCCGATGCCCACCGCCGGGCCGCACACGGCCGCCACGATCGGCTTGGGGAACTGCGCGATGCCGCGCAGGAAGCGGAACACCGGCGAGTCCTGGCCGGCCGGCGGCTGGTTCAGGAAGTCGCCGATGTCGTTGCCGGCCGAGAAGATGGTCGCGTCGCCCTGGATCAGCACCACGCGCACGGCCGCATCGTCCTTCGCCTGCGCCAGCGCGTCGGCCAGCGCGGCGTACATGGCGCTGGTGATGGAGTTCTTCTTGTCGACGCGGTTGAAGGTCAGGGTCATCACACCGGCTTCGGTGTGGACGAGGATGTCGCTCATGCTGGCTCCTGGGAAATGACGCGCGGCATGGTAGCTCGCGGGCGCCGCCGGCGCTGCCGCGGGAGCGACTGCGCCGCACCTTTCGTCCGCCCGGCGCGACAATACGGCGCGCCCCCCACGAGACGACCCGCCATGCCCCCTGCCTGCCGCCCCCGCCGCCCGCACCACCGGCCGGGAGCGCGCACGTGAAGGCCCCCGCCGGCCTGGCGGGCCTGTCGCCCGCCAACTTCGGCATGGTGATGGCCACCGGCATCGTGTCGATCGCCGCGTACCTGCTGGGCCGGCCGGGCGTGGCGCACGCGCTGCTGGCGCTCAACGCGGTGCTGTACGGCGCCCTGGTGCTGCTCACGCTGGCGCGCCTGCTGCGGCACCGGCCGCAGCTGCTGGCTGACCTGACGGACCACCTGCGCGGCCCCGGCTTCTTCACCACCGTGGCCGGCACGGCGGTGCTGGGCTGCCAGTGCGTGCTGATCGCCCACAGCGACGCGGCCGGCCTGGCGCTGTGGGTCCTGGCGGCGGCGCTGTGGATGGGGCTGACCTACGGCATCCTGGGCATCTTCACGCTCAAGACGCACAAGCCCACGCTCGACAGCGGGATCAACGGCGCCTGGCTGCTGGCGGTGGTGGCGACCCAGTCCATCGCGGTGCTCGGCGCCCTGCTGGACACGCGCTTCAGCCCCCATTGGCGGCTGGCGATGAACTTCCTGGCGCTGGCGATGTGGCTGTGGGGCGGCATGCTCTACATCTGGATGATGTCGCTCATCTTCTACCGCTACACCTTCTTCACGCTGTCGCCGGGCGACCTCACGCCGCCGTACTGGATCAACATGGGCGCCATGGCCATCTCGACGCTGGCCGGCTCGCTGCTGGTGCTCAACGCGCCGCAGGCGCCCTTCCTGCAGTCGCTGCTGCCCTTCATCAAGGGCTTCACGCTCTTCTACTGGGCCACCGGCACCTGGTGGATTCCCATGCTGCTGGTGCTGGGCGCGTGGCGCTACGTGTGGCGGCGCCATCCGCTGCGCTACGACCCGATGTACTGGGGCGCGGTGTTTCCGCTGGGCATGTACGCGGTGTGCACCTTCAAGCTGGCCGAGGCGCTGGAGCTGGACTTCCTGCATGCGCTGCCGCCGGCCTTCGGCCTCGTCGCGGGCCTGGCGTGGGCGGCGGCCTTCGGCGGGCTGCTGGCACGGCTGGCGCGCCTGGGCCGCGCCGGGTGACGGCTCAGCCGCCGCGCTGCAGCGCCTCGCGCACGAAGTCCAGCCGGTCCTGGCCCCAGAACATCTCGTCGCCCACGAACATGGTGGGCGCACCGAACACGCCGCGCTCCACCGCCTCGGTGGTGACGGCCTTGAGGCGGTCCTTGACGTCCTGCCGGCCGGCCAGCGCCACCAGCGCGGCCGGGTCGAGGCTGGCGGCGGCGAGCACCTCGGCCACCACCGCCAGGTCGTTCATGTCGCGGCCGTCCACCCACATCGCCTGGTAGACGGCGCGGCCGTAGTCGGCAAAGCGCTCCGGCTGGTGCATCTGCAGCCCGGTGGCGCCGCGCATCAGCAGCAGCGTGTTGACGGGGAAGTGGGGGTTGTGCCGGTAGGGCACGCCGTAGCGCGCGGCGTAGCGGCGCAGGTCGCGGTGCATGTAGCGGCCCTTGGCCGCCACCTCGGCCGGCGAGCGATTGCCGGTGGCCTGGAACACGCCGCCCAGCAGCAGCGGCCGGTACACCAACTCGGCGCCGGCCTCGGTGCACAGCGCGGGCAGCTGCGTCCAGGCCAGGTAGGCGGCCGGACTGCCGAAATCGAAGAAGAACTCGACCACCTTCATGCCGCCCTCACTCCTTGTAGTAGACGATCTGGTTGCTGGTGGCCAGCAGCGTGCCGCCCTCGCTCCACAGCTGCGCGCTCTGGTCGAAGTAGCCGTTGGCGAACTGCTGCCCGGTGGCGCGGCCGAGCAG
>NZ_JBIQNC010000141.1:5706-8339 GCF_044462705.1 Xenophilus sp. | reverse complement strand
GGCGCCGCTGACGGGCCGCATCTCGTACTGCTCCAGCCAGGCCACGCCCTTGGGGCCGATGCTGAAGCGTTCCACCGCCTGCGGTGCGGGCACCTCGGGCATCGGGCAGTCGTTCTCGCCCCAGGTCTGGCGCCGGACGGCGGTGACGGCGGTGGCGGTGGTGTTGACCTGCATCCGGCCTTCGGCATCGCGCTGGCGGATCTCCATCGTCCAGTGCTGGGTGGAGCGGTTGGTGCGCGCCGGCTGCGCGACGATCTCGAACTCGCCCTCGGTCACCGCGGCGGCGAAGTTCACCGTCAGCGCGACGGGCTCGCCCAGCAGCTCGGGATGGCGCAGCACCGCCTGCAGCGCCAGCGCGGCCGTCATGCCGCCGAAGGGGCCCACCATGTTCCAGTAGGCGGGATGCGTGCTGCCGATGAAGTGGCCCGAGGCGAGATCGCTGTGCCGCAGGGCCAGGGCCTGGTCGAAGGGGTGTGGTGATGCCATGGGCGCAGTGTGCATGGGGGCGGCGGGCTCAGGCAGTCGTCTGCGGGACGGCGGCCAGCGCGGGCAGGCGGCGCAGGCTGTCGACCAGCCGGGGCCACAGGCGCGCGGCAGCCGGCTCGCGGAAGAAGCCGAAGTGGCCGATGCGCGGCAGTTGCTCCTCGCGCGGGTCGATGCGCTCCACCGCCGTCGGGGCACGCGCGTACAGCGACACCAGGCTGTGCGTGCCACGCAGGGTCATCATCTCGTCGTCGGCCACCGACAGCGCCAGCACGGGGAAGCGCACCTGGGCATAACTGCGCCGCGCCGGTTCGCCCTCGGCGCCGACGCTGTAGCGCGGGTGCAGGCACCAGCGGCGCCACTGCAGGATCACGCCGCGCGGCAGGTCGCCGACCTTGCGCAGCCGCCGCCCCGGGAAGTAGCCGAACAGCCGCACCGCCAGCGGCACCAGCACGAACCAGAAGTACGGCACCATGCGCTTGAGCCGCGGCGCGTTCTCGCGCCAGTAGCCGCTGCCGGCGGCGATGCAGACCAGCCCGTCCACCTGCTCCGGCCGGCGCAGCAGGCCGGGCAGCTGCGCGCCCAGGCTGTGGCCGAGCAGGTACAGCGGCGCGTCGGGCGCAGCCGCCTTCGCCGCGGCGATGACGGTCTCGTAGTCGCGCGCCCAGTCGTGCAGGTCGGCGTCGAAGCCGCGCAGCGAGCGACCGGCGCGCGAGTCGCCGCTGCCGCGGTAGTCGAAGGTCCAGACGCGGTAGCCCTGCCGCGCCAGCCATTGGGCGAAAGGCGCATAGAAGGCCTGCCGCACGCCCATCGCGCAGCCGATCACCAGGCTGACCTGCGCCGCCGCCGCGCCGCTGCCGTCGTAGCGGCGCACGGCCAGGCGGGCGCCGTCGTCGGTCAGGAGTTGCAGGTCCGTGTGCATCCGCTGTCTCCGTCCTTTTCCGTGAATCGGCCCGCGCCGCGGGGGTTCAGACCCGCTCGAAGATGCCTGCCGCGCCCTGCCCCATGCCCACGCACATGGTGACCATGCCGTACTTGAGGTTCTTGCGGCGCAGCGCGTGCACCACGGTGGCCGAGCGGATGGCGCCGGTGGCGCCCAGCGGGTGGCCCAGCGCGATGGCGCCGCCCATCGGGTTGACCTTGGCCGGGTCGAGCCCGAGCGTGTCGATGACGGCCAGCGACTGCGCGGCGAAGGCCTCGTTCAGCTCGATCCAGTCGATGTCGTCCTGCTTCAGCCCGGCGTAGCGCAGCGCGGCCGGGATCGCCTCGATCGGCCCGATGCCCATGATGGCCGGCGGCACGCCCTTGCTGGCGAAGCTGACGAAGCGCGCCAACGGCGTGAGGTCGTACTTCTGGCAGGCCGCCTCGCTGGCGAGGATCAGCGCGCCGGCGCCGTCGGAGGTCTGCGAGCTGTTGCCCGCCGTGACGGTGCCGCGCGCGGCGAACACGGTGCGCAGCCTGGCCAGCCCTTCCAGGCTGGTGTCGGGGCGCGGGCCTTCGTCGAGGTTCACCGCGCGGGTCTTCGCGGTGGCCTCGCCGGTGGCGGCGTCGAAGCCGCGGTCGGTCACCTCGACCGGCGTGATCTCGTCGGCGAACTCGCCGGCCTGCTGCGCGGCGAGGGCGCGCTGGTGCGACTGCAGCGCGAAGGCGTCCTGCGCCTCGCGGCTCACCTTCCACTGCTGCGCCACCTTCTCGGCCGTCAGGCCCATGCCGTAGGCGATGCCGACGTCGCCGTCGCGTTCGAAGATGGAGGGCGAAAGCGAGGGCGCGTTGCCCATCATCGGCACCATGCTCATGCTCTCCACGCCGGCGGCGATCATCACCTCGGCCTCGCCCACGCGGATGCGGTCGGCCGCCATCTGCGCCGCCGACAGGCCCGAGGCGCAGAAGCGGTTGACGGTGATGCCGCCCACGCTGGTGGGCAGCCCCGCCAGCACGGCGCCGATGCGCGCCACGTTCAGGCCCTGCTGCGCCTCGGGGATGGCGCAGCCGCAGACGATGTCCTCGATGGTCTGCGGATCGAGGCGCGGCACCTGCGCCAGCGCCGCCTTCAGCGTGGTGGCCAGCAGGTCGTCCGGGCGATGGTTGCGGAAGTAGCCGCGGTGCGAGCGGCCGATGGGGGTGCGGGTGGCGGCGACGATGTAGGCGTC
>NZ_JBIQNC010000141.1:0-5606 GCF_044462705.1 Xenophilus sp. | reverse complement strand
GAGCATCCCCATGATCCGCTCCTGCGTCTTCGGGTGCTGCACCAGCGCGCAGAAGGCCTGGCGCTCCAGGCCCATCAGGTAGTCCTCGGTCACCAGCGTGCCGGCATCGACGTCGCCGCCGGTGACCACGTTGGCGATCAGGCCGGCGATGTGGAAGTCGTGCGCGCTGATGAAACCGCCGTCGCGCATGTTCACCAGCTGGCCGCGGATGGTGGCGGCGCCGCTGCGGCCGGCCACGCGGAAGGCGCGCTTGAGCGGCGGACGCCAGCCGGCCTCCTGCATCGCCCTGGCCTGCTGGATCGCGACGTAGAGCAGCTCGTCCCTGTTCGGCACGATCACGTCGCCGTCGATCAGGTAGCCCAGCTTCTTCGACTCCAGCGCGCTGGTGCCCACCTTGGCCATCGCGGCCGCGGTGAAGCCTTCGGTCAGGAAGGGCAGCAGGTCGGTGCCGGTCGACGCCTGCGCGTTCTCGGCGGCGCGGCGGGCGATGTAGGTCAGCCCGCCGGCGCCGGGCACCAGGCCCACGCCGACTTCCACCAGGCCGATGTAGCTTTCCATCGCGGCGACGCGGCGCGACGAGTACACGGCCAGCTCGCAGCCGCCCCCCAGCGCCATGCCGCGCACGGCGGCCACCACCGGCACGTTGGCATAGCGCACGCGCAGCATCACGTCCTGCAACGCCTTCTCAGCCCCCTCGATGGCACCCACGCCGGCCACCACGAAGGCGGGCAGCATGGCCTGCAGGTCGGCGCCGACGGAGAACTTGTCGTCGGGCGACCAGATCACCAGGCCCTTGTACTCGCGTTCGGCCAAACTCACCGCCTCGCCCAGCGCCTCGGCCACGTCGGGGCTGATGGCGTTCATCTTGGAGTGGATGCTGGCGATCAGCACCTCACCGTCCAGCGTCCAGACGCGCACGTCGCCTTCGTCGCTGATCGTGATGCCCGAATCCTCGGCCGTCTTGGCGCCGCTGCCGCGCACGGTTTCGGGGAAGAGCTGGCGCGCCATCACCGGCAGCCGGCGCGCGGGCACGAAGCGCTGCTCGGCGGCGCTCCACGAGCCCTCGGGCGTGTGCACGCCGCCGGCCTCGGCCACGGGCCCCTCGAACACCCACTTCGGCAGCGGCGCCTTGGCCAGCGCCTTGCCGGCGTCGATGTCTTCCTGGATCCACTGCGCCACCTGCTTCCAGCCGGCTTCCTGCCACAGCTCGAAGGGGCCCTGCTTCATGCCGAAGCCCCAGCGCATCGCCAGGTCGATGTCGCGCGCGCTCTCGGCGATGTCGGCCAGGTGCAGCGCGGCGTAGTGGAAGCCGTCGCGCAGGATGGCCCAGAGGAACTGGCCCTGCGGCCCTTCGCTCTCGCGCAGCAGCTTCAGGCGCTGGCCGGCCGGTTTCTTCAGCATGCGGCCGTACACCTCGTCGGCCTTCTCGCCGGCGGGCACGTACTCGCCTTTCTCGAGATCGAAGCGCAGGATGTCGCGGCCGGCCTTCTTGTAGAAGCCGGCCTTGGCCTTCTGGCCCAGGTGGCCCAGTTCGATCAGCTTGGCCAGCACCGGCGGCGTGGCGAAGTTGGGATAGAAGGGATCGGTCGCCTCGCTCAGGTTGTCCTGCAGCGTCTTGATGACGTGGGCCATCGTGTCCAGTCCCACCACGTCGGCGGTGCGGAAGGTGCCGCTGCTGGCGCGGCCCAGGCGCTTGCCCGTCAGGTCGTCCACCACGTCGAAGGCCAGGCCGAACTTCTCCACCTCCTTCATCGTCGCCAGCAGGCCGGCGATGCCGATGCGGTTGGCGATGAAGTTGGGCGTGTCCTTGGCGCGCACCACGCCCTTGCCGAGCGCGGTGATGGCGAAGGTTTCCAGGTCGTCCAGCACCTTCGGGGAGGTAGCAGGCGTGGGGATCAGCTCCACCAGCGTCATGTAGCGCGGCGGGTTGAAGAAGTGGATGCCGCAGAAGCGCGGGCGGATGCTCTCGGGCACCGCCTCGCTCAGCTTCGTGATCGACAGGCCCGAGGTGTTGGAGGCCAGGATGGCGTGCGGCGCGACGTGCGGCGCGATCTTCTTGTACAGGTCGAGCTTCCAGTCCATGCGCTCGGCGATGGCCTCGATCACCAGGTCGCACTCGCCCAGCAGCGCCAGGTGTTCCTCGTAGTTGGCGGGCTGGATCAGCTCGGCGTCTTCCGGCACGCCCAGGGGCGCGGGCTTGAGCTTCTTCAGGTTGTCGATGGCCTTGAGCACGATGCCGCTCTTGGGGCCTTCCTTCGCAGGAAGATCAAAGAGCACCACGGGCACGCGCACGTTGACGAGGTGCGCCGCGATCTGCGCGCCCATCACGCCGGCGCCGAGCACGGCGACCTTCTTCACATTGAAATGGGACATGGGGGGAAATTCCGTTGGGGTTTACTGGACGCGGGTCCAGGTCTGCGTGCGCCAGAAGGGGCCGAGGTAGCCGCGCACCTCCAGCTTCTTCCCGCCGTCGATGGGCGTGAAGCTGGCGCGGTATTCCTTGCCGTTCTCGGGGTCGAGGATCTTTCCGCCTTCCCAGACGTCCTTGCCCTCGGCCTTCTTGCCGCCGCGGATGATCTCCAGGCCGGCGATGGGCTGACCCTTGCGCTCGTCGGTGCACTCCTCGCACACCGCGTCGGGCTTGGCGTCCTTCTTCAGCGATTTCTCGATGCGGCCGACCAGCGCGCCGCTGGCCTCACCGATGCGGATCTCGGCCTTGGCCTCGCCGGTCTTGTCGTCCACGTTGCGCCACAGGCCTGCGGGGCTCATCTGCGCCAGGGCGGCCGACGATGCGGCCATCAGGAAAAGTGCTGCCAGCGAACGGTTCATGGGCTGCCTCCAGGCGGTGTCGTGGTCGTCGAGGCGGTCAGGCCAGCGCCGCGTCGGAGTCCATCAGCGCCTTGCTGCCCGCGCGCGCGGTGCGCATCAGCATCGTCGTCTCGGGGAAGAGCTTGGCGAAGTAGAAGCGCGCCGTCTGCAGCTTGGCAGTGTAGAAGGGGTCGGTGCTGCCCGCGGCGATCTGGCGCAGCGCCACCTGCGCCATGCGGGCGAACAGGTAGGCGAACACCAGGTGGCCGGCCACGCGCAGGTAGTCCACGGCGGCGGCGCCCACCTCGTCGGGGTTCTGGAAGCCCTTGAAGCCGATCTCGGTGGTGAACTTGGTCATCTGGTCGCCCAGGTAGGCCAGCGGGTTGATGAACTCGGCCATCTTCTCGTTGACGCCCTCTTCCTCCACCAGCGCGCCGATCAGCTTGCCAAACTTCTTCAGGCTGGCGCCGTTGTTGCCCAGCACCTTGCGGCCCAGCAGGTCCAGCGACTGCACGGTGTTCGTGCCTTCGTAGATCATGTTGATGCGGTTGTCCCGCACGAACTGCTCCATGCCCCATTCCTTGATGAAGCCGTGGCCGCCGAAGACCTGCATGCAGGCGTTGGTGCCGATGTGGCCGTTGTCGGTGATGAAGGCCTTGACGATGGGCGTGAGCAGCGCGACCAGCTCGCCGCAGTCCTTGCGCACCTTCTCGTCGGGATGGTTGTGCTCCTTGTCCAAGAGCAGCGTGCAGAAGATCTGCAGCGCGCGGCCGCCCTCGGCGTACGCCTTGGCGGTGAGCAGCATCTTGCGCACGTCGGGGTGCACGATGATCGGGTCGGCTTCCTTGTCCTTGGCCTTGACGCCGGACAGCGAGCGCATCTGCAGCCGCTCCTTGGCGTAGGCCAGCGCGTTCTGGAAGGCCACTTCCGTCAGGCCCAGCGACTGGTTGCCCACGCCCAGGCGGGCGGCGTTCATCATCACGAACATCGCGGCCAGGCCCTTGTTGGGCTCGCCCACCAGCGTGCCGGTGGCGCCGTCGAGGCTGATCTGCGCCGTGGCGTTGCCGTGGATGCCCATCTTGTGCTCCAGGCCGGTGCAGAAGATGGGGTTGCGCTCGCCCAGCGTGCCGTCGTCCTTCACATGGTACTTGGGCACCACGAACAGGCTGATGCCCTTGCTGCCCTTGGGCGCGTCGGGCAGGCGGGCCAGCACCAGGTGGACGATGTTCTCGGCCAGGTCGTGCTCGCCGGCGGAGATGAAGATCTTGCTGCCCGTCAGCTTGTAGGTGCCGTCGGCCTGCGGTTCGGCCTTGGTGCGCAGCAGGCCCAGGTCGGTGCCGCAGTGCGGCTCGGTCAGGCACATGGTGCCGGTCCACTCGCCGCTCACCAGCTTGGGCAGGTAGGTCTTCTTCTGCGCGTCGGTGCCGTGCGCCACCAGCGCCTCGTAGGCGCCGTGCGAGAGGCCGGGGTACATGGTCCAGGCCTGGTTGGCGCTGTTGAGCATCTCGTACAGGCACTGGTTGACCACGTGCGGCAGGCCCTGGCCGCCGAAGGCCGGGTCGCATGACAGTGCCGGCCAGCCGCCCTCGACGTACTGCGCGTAGGCCTCCTTGAAGCCCTTGGGCGCGGCGACCTCGTGCGTGGTCTTGTCCAGCGTGCAGCCCTCGGTGTCGCCGCTGATGTTGAGCGGGAAGGTCACCTCGGCGGCGAACTTGCCGGCCTCCTCGAGCACCGCGTTGATGGTGTCGGCGTCGGTCTCGGCATGCGCGGGCATCGCCTTGAACTCGTCCGCCACGTTGAAGACTTCGTGCAGCACGAATTGCATGTCGCGCAGCGGGGGGGTGTAGGTGGGCATCCGGGCTCTCCTGAGAAGACGTGGAATGAAAAGAAAGAAAACGGGGCCGCGCGGCTCAGCGCACGGTCTTGAGGCGGCGGCCTGCCGGTTTGCCCTGCGCTGCGGGCGCATCGGGCGCGGCCACGCGCGCGAGGATGTTGTCGAAGCCGAGGTGCGCCCGGTCGATGGAGCCCGGCACGCGCAGGAAGCGCGCCTCGTAGTGCAGCGCCAGGATCAGGCCGTGGATCTCGAAGCCGACCTGCCGCGCGTCGGCGTCGGCGCGCAGATGGCCTTCCGCCTTGGCCTGCTCGATGGCGCGCAGCACGGCCGCCTGCCAGATGCTCACCGACTCGACCAGCGCGTCGCGCACCGGGCCGGGCCGGTCGTCGAACTCCGAGGCGCCGCTGATGTAGATGCAGCCCGAGTCGATCTCGGTGGAGGTGCGCTTCATCCAGTTGGCGAACATCGCCGTGAGGCGCGGCAGGCCGCGCGGCGACTTCAGCGCGGGATAGAACACCTCCTGCTCGAAGCGGGCGTGGTACTCGCGCACCACGGAGATCTGCAGTTCCTCGCGCGAGCCGAAGTGGGCGAACACGCCCGACTTGCTCATTTGCGTGAGTTCGGCCACGGCGCCGATGGACAGGCCTTCCAGCCCGATCTGCGCCGCCAGCCCCAGCGCGGCATCGACGATGGCGGCCTTGGTCTGCTGGCCCTTGGGGGCATGGCGCGACAGCTTGGCGGGAGGGGAGACGACAGACATCCGAGGCAGACAATAAAACGAACGGTCGTTCTATTTTGCAGGACTTCGCGCCCGCCTGGAAGGGCAAAGGCCGACTCCCTCGGCGGGTCTTTAGGACGGCAGGGAAGTGCCGGTCTTTGCGCCCAGGCGCGGTAGCAGCCTGATGTAGGCCAGCTCGCAGGCGAGTTCCACGAGCGTCTGCGTCACGATGACCGCCGGAACGAC